>JBFXEK010000010.1:0-12442 GCA_050180155.1 Thiomonas sp.
GCGTTGAACAGGTCGGTTTCGAGGAAGATCTGGCCGTCGGTGATCGAAATCACGTTGGTCGGCACGAAGGCGGAGACGTCGCCGGCCTGGGTTTCGATGATCGGCAGCGCGGTCAGCGAGCCGGTCTTGCCCTTGACCGCACCGTTGGTGAACTTCTCGACGTACTCGGCGCTGACGCGAGCAGCGCGTTCGAGCAGGCGGCTGTGCAGGTAGAACACGTCGCCCGGATAGGCTTCGCGTCCGGGCGGACGGCGCAGCAGCAGCGAGATCTGACGATACGCCCAGGCCTGCTTGGTCAGGTCGTCATAGATCACCAGCGCATCCTGCCCGCGGTCGCGGAAGTATTCGCCCATGGTGCAACCGGCGTAAGGCGCCAGATACTGCATCGCGGCGGAGTCGGACGCCGAGGCGGCGACGACGATGGTGTAGTCCATCGCGCCGTATTCCTGCAGCTTGCGCACCACGTTGGCGATGGTCGAGGCCTTCTGCCCGATGGCGACGTAGATACAGATCAGGTCTTTGCCTTTTTGGCTGATGATGGTGTCGACCGCCACCGCCGTCTTGCCGGTCTGGCGGTCGCCGATGATCAGCTCGCGCTGGCCTCGGCCCACGGGCACCATCGCGTCGATCGCCTTGATCCCGGTCTGCACCGGCTGCGACACCGACTGGCGCCAGATGACGCCGGGAGCGATTTTTTCGATCGGATCGTGCTGCTTGGCGTCCACCGGACCTTTACCGTCGATCGGCACGCCCAGGGTATTGACCACGCGGCCGATCAGCTCCGGCCCGACCGGCACGGAAAGAATCTCTCCGGTGCACTTGACCGTGTCGCCCTCGGAGATGTGTTCGTAGGGCCCCAGAATCACCACGCCGACGGAGTCGCGTTCGAGGTTGAGCGCCAGGCCGTAGGTGTTGTTGGGGAATTCGAGCATTTCGCCCTGCATCACATCGGACAGGCCGTGCACACGCGCGATGCCGTCGGTCAGGGACACGACCGTGCCTTCGTTGCGGATGTTGGCGCTGGCACCCAGACCTTCGATGCGGCTCTTGATGAGTTCGGAAATTTCTGCGGGATTGAGTTGCATGGGAGCCTCTTGAAACTTATGCGGTGAGAGCGGCTTTCATCTGCTCCAGCCGGGCGCGCACCGAGGTATCGAGCACTTCGTCGCCCACGGCGACGCGCACTCCCCCGATGAGCGACGGATCGATTTCCACGGTGGCGTGCAGCTTGCGGCCGTATTTGCGTTCGAGCGCCGCAACCAAGCCGTCGAGCGCTTCGCCTTCCAGCGGATACGCGCTGGAAATCACCGCTTCGACCTTGCCTTCTGCCGCGTCCTTCAGGGCGCGATACTGCTGGGCGATCTGCGGCAGCGCGGCCAGGCGGTGGTTTTCCGTCAGCATCTGCACCAGATTGGCGAGCGCTGCCGGAGCAGGCGCCGGCAATGCACCGAGAATCAAATCGGCTAATTGCTGCGCGGAAACCCGTGGGCTACCGACCACTTCGCGCAGCGCCGGATCGGCAGCGATCTGCGCCAGCTGGTCGAGGGTGTCGGCCGCCTGTGCCGCAGACAGGCCGGTGTCGCGCACGGCGGCGAAAACGGCTTCGGCGTAAGGACGGGCAATGGTGGCAAGTTCGGCCATGGCGCGCTCCGGTTACAGCTCGGCCTTGAGCCGGTTGAGCAGATCGGCATGCACCTGCGGGTTGATTTCGCGGTGCAGAATCGCCTCGGCGCCCTTGACGGCCAACGCAGCGACTTGGTCGCGCAGTTGCTCGCGCGCCTTGACCGCCTGCTGCTCGGCCTCGGTCTTGGCTTGCGCCACGATATTGGCGGCGACCTCTTCGGCTTTTTTGCGCGCCTCCTCGATCAGGGCCTGCGCACGGCGCTCGGCGTCGGCCAGGCGCCCGGCGCTTTCCTGGTGCGAGCGGGCGAGCTCTTCCTCGACCTTGCGGTTGGCCGAAGCGAGCTCGGCTTTGGCGCGATCGGCGGCAGCCAGACCGTCGGCGATTTTTGTTGCGCGTTCATCGAGGGCTTTGGTGATGGGCGGCCAGACGAATTTTTTCGTGAACCACGCCAGCAGCAAAAACACGATGATCTGCGCAATGAGTGTTGCGTCCAGATGCATGGCGCTAACCTTTGCTTCAGATGGATGAAGGATGCGGGAAAGACGTTGGGTAAACGCCAGACTCGGTTTACTTCAGCACGAAGGGGTTGGCGAAGGTGAACATCATGGCCAGACCGACACCGATGAGGAAGGCCGCGTCGATCAGACCAGCCAGCAGGAACATCTTGGTTTGCAGCTCGTTCATCAGCTCGGGCTGACGCGCGGCGGATTCGAGGTATTTGCTGCCCATGATGCCGATGCCGATACAGGCGCCGTTGGCACCCAGACCGATGATCAGACCGGCGGCCAGTGCGACATATCCGAGAACGTGTTCCATGCTTGCTCCTAGTGAGTTGAAGGGAAAAAGAGAAAAACAAACGCGTACAAAACGAATGACGCTCAGTGATGGTCGTGCGCCTGACCGATGTAAACCAGAGTCAGCATCATGAAAATGAAACCCTGCAGCACGATCACCAGCATGCTGAAAATCGACCAAGCCAAGCCAGCGGCGATATTGCCGAAAAACAGCGCCCAACCGGTCAGGCTGCTCAGGCCCGCCGCCCCCATCAGGGCGATGATCATGAACAGGATTTCCTCGGCGTACAGGTTGCCGAACAACCGCATGCCGTGCGACAGCGTTTTCGCCAGGTATTCGAGGATCTGCATGGCGAAGTTCAGCGGCCAGAGCAGAAAATGGTTGCCGAACGGCGCGGTGAACAGCTCGTGCACCCAGCCGCCGACGCCTTTGATCTTGATCCCGTAGTACAGGCTGAGCAGCAAAATGGTGATCGACATGCCCAGGGCGATCGACAAGTCGGCTGTCGGGACGACGCGCAGATACACGTGCTCGGGGTTTTCGCCGGAGTGCGCCATCTGCCACAGCCGCGGCAGCAGATCGACCGGCAGCAGGTCCATTGCGTTCATCATCACGATCCAGATGAACGAAATGAACGCCAGCGGAGCGACGAACTCACGCGACTTGGCGTTGCGCACGATGCCACGCGCCTGCTCGTCGACGAATTCGACGAGGAACTCGACCGCCGCCTGCAGCCGCCCCGGCTTGCCGCTGGTCATGTTTTTCGCCACGCGCCACAGCACGAAGCAGGCGATGACGCCGAGCAGCACGGAGAAAAAAATCGAATCGATGTCGATGATGCCGAAATCGACCACCCCGGCACGCGGCCCGCTGGTCCATTGCGTGAGGTGGTGAACGATGTATTCGCCTGCGGTCATGGTGTGTTGTTCTGCGGACATGGTCGACAAATTTTTGAGCGCCGCAAACGCGGCATCACTGGAATGGGATCAGACGGTGCAGGCCGCTTTTTTCCCGCGCAGGATTAGCGCCACCCAATACACTTGCAGGGTCAGCGCGATCGCCACCAGCAGCGCCACCCAACTCAGCGGCTGCACCAGACGCGGCGCGAAAAACAGCAGCACGATGGTCAAACCGATTTTCAACAGCTCACCCAGCGCAAAGCCGTAGACGGCCACGCCCGGTTTCAATTTGGACAGCCAAAGCCGAATGGCCAGCGCGAACAACGCCGACGGCAGGGTGACGACCAGCGTGCCGTACAGCGCGGAAAACAAGACGTCCAGCGCACCGCCGGCCAGCCCCCAGGCCGCAAGCGCGACGGCGACGCCGACGGCGGCTTGCAGCAACACCACGCGCCAGACCGACACCTGCGGCTTGCGCCGCAGCAGGCTTTGCACCTCGGCACGAGTCAGCGGCGGCGCAGCTGGCGCGGCGTCCTGCTCGTCCTGCCAAGGGTCTGTGGTGTGCACGGCGTGGCTCAAAATCGGAACACTCGGTTCAAGGGGTTCGAAGGGGCGCAGGCTGCCTCGTGACGGGCACGGCCCGCACGGTACTGCGCGGATTTGTTGCCGCGGGTAACAATTCGCCAGCGGGTCAAACGGCAAAAGTATAGGGGATAGTCGCCACCGGGCCAGCCTTTTTGTGGCAGATCGGTCTAAGATTGTGTCGAGTCAACGTTGCGGGCACGACACTGTCGGCGTCTTGCAACAGATCGGCCATCCGATCGCCCGACCTTTGCCCCCTGAACCCCTCCATGAACGCATTGTTGCTCTTCGCCCACCTGGCCGCCGCCATCGTCTGGATGGGCGGCATGGGCTTCATTTTGCTGGCGATGCGCGCCGCCGCCTTCGCCGTCCTGCAGCCGCCGGCGCGACCGCAGTTGCTGCTGGCCAGCCTGCAGCGGTTTTTCCCACTGGTGAGGATCAGCATCGCCGTGTTGCTGCTCACCGGGCTGGCATTCATGCTCGAGGTCGGCTTCGCCAGAGCGCCGGTCGGCTGGCATGTGATGCTGGGCATCGGCCTGGTGATGATGGCGGTGTTTGCGCACATTGATTTCGCCCCGTTCCGCCGTGCGCAGCGCGCTGCGGCCGAGCAGGACTGGGCCGCAGTCGGCCGGGCGTTACAGGCCATCCACCCCCTCGTGGTGCTGAATTTCACTCTGGGCTGGTGCGCCATCGCCGCCGTGCTGTTCTGGCGTTGAACCGGCAGCAGCGGCAAGCAACGGCCCCAGCGTGTCCCACACGCGCCTGGCGGAGATGCCGTGCAGGCAGTCGAGGTGCCCCAACGGACAGGTGCGGGCGAAGCATGGGCTGCAGTCCAGCTGCAGCCAGATGACGGCGCTGCGGTGCGCTGCCGGTGGGGTGTGGCGGGGATCGGTCGAGCCGTATACCCCGACGGTCGGGCGCCGCAGCGCGGCGGCAATGTGCATCAACCCCGAATCGTTGCTCACCACCCCGCTGCTGCTGGCCAGCAGCGCGATGGCATCGGCCAGTTGCGTTGCGCCGCAGAGATTGCGCACTCCAGGCACCTGCGCGGCGATGGCCTGGCCGCTGGGCGCGTCGCGCGCAGATCCCAACACGGCCACGGCGTAGCCGGCTTGCTGCGCCAGCGCGGCCAGCGCGGCGAAATGCGTCACCGGCCATTGCTTGGCCGGGCCGTATTCGGCGCCGGGGCACAGCGCGATCCAGCGCGGCGGCAGATCGAAACGCGCGCGCGCGGCGGCGGCATCGGCGGCGGCCACCGTCAGCACCGGCTCGGCCAGCGGCTGCGGTGTGCTCGCTGCCGCAGCAACCGCGGCGAGCGCGGCGTAGTGCTGCCGCATGTCGGTGCGGGGCGCACGGGAAATGCGGCACTGCAGCGGCGACAGCGCCAGCGGCTCGGCCGCCGCAGCCGTATCGATGGCCGCGGCCACATCGGTCAGCAGCAAACCGCGGGCCTCGCCGCGATGGCCGATGCGCCGCGGGATGCGCGCCAGCCACGGCACCAATCGCGATTTGACGGTATTGCCCAGGACATAGGCGCGATCGAAGCCACTGCTGCGCACTTGCACTGCCAGCCGCAGCCGCAGCCGCAAGTCCAGCCGGCCGTGGGCGAACGGCGCCTCGATCACGTCGACGACACCGGGCATGGCGCGCAGCACTGGAGCCACGGCGGGCAGGGCCAGCGCGGTGATTTGCTCGCCGCGCGCGGCGAGCAGTGCCACCAGCGGCTGCGCCATGACCGCGTCGCCGATCCACTGCGGCGCGACCAGCAACGCGCGCGTCATGCCGGGCGACAGTTCAATGCCCGCGCACCACTTCGCCTTCGGCCAGCCGATAGCGGGTGCCGCAATAGGGGCACGCCGCTTCGCCGTGGGTGACGTCGATGAACACCCGCGGGTGGCTGCTCCAGATCGGCATGTTCGGGTTGGGGCAGTAGGCGGGCAAATCCTTGGCCTTGAGTTCGACCACGGGCATGTCGGGCTTGGGAATGGCGCTCATGCGAAATCCTCGCGGAAAGGCGGTCGGGGAATGCGGTCAGACCGGGGTCAGCCAGTCGGCGTATTTGGGATTGCGCCCGCCGACGACGTCGAAAAACGCGTTCTGGATGCGCTCGGTGATCGGCCCGCGCTGGCCGGCGCCGATGGTCACGCCGTCGAGCTCGCGGATCGGCGTGACTTCGGCGGCGGTGCCGGTGAAAAACGCCTCGTCGGCGATGTAGACCTCGTCGCGGGTGATGCGCTTTTCGCGGATGGTCAGCCCGAGGTCGTCGCAGATGGCGAACACCGTCTTGCGGGTGATGCCGTTGAGCGCGCCCGACGACAGGTCGGGGGTGTAGAGCACGCCGTCGCGCACGACGAAAATGTTCTCCCCCGCGCCTTCGGACACGAAGCCGGCCGGGTCGAGCAGCAGCGCTTCGTCGTAACCGTCGGCCGTCACTTCCAGGTTGGCGAGGATGGAGTTGGTGTAGTTGCTCACCGCCTTGGCGTTGCACATGGTGATGTTCACATGATGGCGGGTGTAGCTGCTGGTCTTGACGCGGATGCCTTTTTTCAGCCCCTCCTCGCCCAGATACGCGCCCCAGGGCCAGGCGGCGATCATCAGGTGGATGGTGTTGCCGCGCGGGGAGACGCCGAGCTTTTTGTCGCCGATCCAGGTCAGCGGCCGGATGTAGCAGGAGTCGAAGCCGTTGGCGCGCACCACGTCGATCTGCGCCTGCATCGCCTGCTCCAGCGTGAAGGGAATCTGCATGCGCAGAATCTTGGCGCTGTTGAACAGCCGCTCGGTGTGTTCCTTCAGGCGGAAAATCGCCGTGCCCTTGTCGGTCTTGTACGCGCGCACGCCCTCGAACGCGCCGCAGCCGTAGTGCAGGGTGTGGGTGAGCACGTGGACCTTGGCGTCGCGCCACTCCACGAGGTTTCCGTCCATCCAGATCTTGCCGTCGCGGTCGGACATGGAAGTGGGCAGGGCCATGGTGTGCTGTCTCCGGAAAAGAAAACACCCATTCTAGGAGCTTGCGTCAATCGCGTCGGGAGGTGACGTCGGCCGGCACCTGCCCTGCGGGCACATGACGCGCGGCCGATTGCACGTGGCCGGACTGGTCGTCGAAGAAGAAGTCGGGCTGGAATTCGCGCAGAAACGGGCCTTTGTCCAGGCCGCCGAGGAACATCGCCTCGTCGACGGCGATCTTCCAGTCCATCAGCGTGCGGATGGCACGCTCGTGCGCCGGGGCGCTGCGCGCGGTGACCAGTGCAGTACGCAGCCGCATCGGGCTGGAGCCGTCGGCACTGGCACGCTGCAGGCGATGCAGCGCTTCGAGCAAGGGCTTGAACGGCCCTGGCGGCAGCGGCAGCGCCGCCTTGCTCGCCTCGTGCTGCTGGAACGCGGGTAGCCCCTCGCGCTGGAATACACGCTCGGCCTCGTCGGAAAACAGCACGGCGTCGCCGTCGAAGGCGATGCGTACTTCATCCGGATGGGACTGCGATGCCCGCGCCGAATCGGGGTAGACCTGCGCCGCGGGGTAGCCGGCGTGCAGCGCGGCGCGCACGTCATCGGGTGAGGCAGAAAGAAACAAATTGGCCTGCAGCGCGTGCAAATACTGGTACGGCGACCGCCCGCGGGTGAACACTCCGCGCTCGATCGGCGTGCCGTGGTGCTTGGCCGAATTGAACACCCGCAGACCCGACACCGGGTCGTTACGCGACAACAGCACGACTTCGACGCGGTCGCGCTGCTGCGCGCTGGTGTTGAACGCCAACAGCTTGCGCACGAGTTGAAACGCCACTCCCGGATGCGCCGGGCGCTCCAGGCGTTCGAGCTGCAGACGCATATAGGCGGCGTCGTCGGCCTGCTCGAAGACGCGGTTTTCCTCCTCGAAATCGAACAACGCGCGCGAGGAAATCGCCACCACCAACCGGTCGTCCAGGTTTGCCGCCATGACTATTTCACCAGGTTGTTCATCTGGATGATGGGCATCATCACCGCCAGCACGATGAGCAACACCATGCCGCCCATCACCAAAATGAGCAGCGGCTCCAGAATGGTGGTCAGCGCCAGCGCACGGCGCTGCACGTCCTGCGCATGCTGCGTGGCCGCGCGTTCGAGCATTTGCGGCAGCGTGCCGGTCTGCTCGCCCAGCCGGATGAAGGTGATGAGCACCGGCGGAAACCGTTTGTGCAGCGCCAGCGACTGTGCCAGCGAGGCACCTTCACGCACCAAGGCGATGGCCTCCTGCGCGTCGGCCTTGAGCCGGGCGTTGCTCAACGTCTGGCTGGCCGCCTGCAGCGCGCGCAGGATCGGCACACCGGCGGCGCCGAGAATGGCCAGCGTGCTGGCAAAGCGCGCCGTGTCCAGCCCTCGAACCAGCCGGCCGAACAAAGGGCTACGAAGCAGGAAAGTATCGAACGCCAATCTCGGCCCCGGCAGTTTCATCGCCTGGGCGAAGGCCACTGCGCCGCTGACGACGAGCGCCAGCAGCACCCAGCCCCAGGCGCGTAAAAAATCCGACACGGCGATCAACCCGACGGTCAGCAGCGGCAGTTTCTGGTGCGCGCCCTGGAACACGCTGACCACTTGCGGCACGACGTAGGTCAGCAGCAGCACGACGACGGTCACGGCGACGAGCACGACGATGGCCGGGTAGGCGAAGGCCTGCACCATTTTGCCGCGCAGCGTCTGGCGGTCTTCGAGGTAATCGGCCAGCCGCTGCATCACCAGCCCGAGGTCGCCGCTGTCCTCGCCGGCGGCGACCAGCGCGCGGTAGATCGGCGAAAACTCGCGGGGATACTGCCCCAGCGCGGCTCCCAGGCTGTGCCCGGCGGACACTTCGCTTTTCAGACTCGACAGCAGTTCCCCGATGTCGGCGCGGTCAGCGTCTTCGGCCAGCGCCGCCAGCGCTTTTTCCACCGGCAGCCCGGACACCAGCAAACCAGCGAGCTGGCGGGTGAGCAGCGTTCGCTCCTGGTCGTTGAGCACGCGGCGCGAGAATCGCCGTGCGCCCGGCTGCGCCGCCTCTTCGTGGATGCCTTCGACCTGCAGCGGGATCAGCCCGCGGCTGCGCAGCAGGGTGCGCGCGCCGCGCGCGCTGTCGGCTTCGAGCACGCCGGATTGCTCGGCCCCTGCGGCGTCCACGGCGGTGAAGCGGTAGGCAGACATGCGGTGCGGCGGGGTCAGTCGCGCGTGACGCGCAGCAGCTCGGCAAGGCTGGTGACGCCGGCGTCGATGTAGCGCTGGCCGTCCTGCCGCATGGTGCGCATGCCCGCGGCCAGCGCCAACTGGCGCAGCTTCGCTTCGGCCGCGCGTGCGTGGATGGCCGCGCGCAGCGCGTCGTCGACCTCGAACAACTCGAACACCCCGGTACGTCCGGTATAGCCGGTGTGGTTGCACGCCGCACAGCCCACGGCGACGAAACCCTGACCGTCGGCCGCCGGCAGTTTGCACGCCGGACAGAGCACGCGCACCAGCCGCTGCGCCAGCACGCCCAGCAGCGAGGAGGCGAGCAAAAACGGCTCGACCCCCATATCGGTCAAGCGGGTGACGGCCGATACCGAGTCGTTGGTATGCAGCGTGGCCAGCACCAGATGCCCGGTGAGCGAGGCCTGGATGGCGATCTGCGCGGTTTCGAAATCGCGGATTTCGCCGATCATCACCACGTCCGGGTCTTGCCGCAGGATGGCGCGCAGCGCGCGGGCGAAGGTCAGGTCGATGCGCGCGTTGACCTGCGTCTGGCCGATTCCCGGCAGGTCGTATTCGATCGGGTCCTCCACCGTCATGATGCTGGTGGTGGCCGCGTCCAGCCGGGTGAGCGCCGAATACAGCGTGGTGGTCTTGCCGCTGCCCGTCGGCCCGGTGACGAGCAGAATGCCGTGCGGCGCGTGGATCAGCGCGTCGAAGCGTTCGAGCATATCGGCGGCCATGCCGACGGCGCGTAGATTGAGCTTGGCTGCCGACTTGTCGAGCAACCGCAGCACCGCGCGCTCGCCGTGCGCGCACGGCAGCGTGGACACGCGCACATCCAGCGTGCGCCCACCGATGCGCAGCGCGATGCGACCGTCCTGCGGCAGACGCTTTTCGGCGATGTCGAGCTGCGACAGGATTTTGATGCGCGAAATCAGCGCGCCGTGCAACGCCTTGTTCGGCCGCACCACTTCGCGCAGCGTGCCATCGACGCGGAAGCGCACGACCGAAGCGGTTTCATACGGCTCGATGTGGATGTCACTCGCCCCTTCGCGCGCGGCCTGCGTGAACAGCGCGTTGAGCATGCGGATGATGGGCGCGTCGTCGGCGGCTTCGAGCAGGTCTTCGACCGCCGGGATGTCCTGCATCAGTCGGCCCAGATCGACATCGCCCTCGACCTCGCTGATCACCGCCGCGGCGCTGCCGTCGCGCGCGGCGTAGGCCGCGCCGATGCGCGCTTGCAAATCCTCTGCCGTGGTGCGATGCACCGCGCGCAGCGCGTACTGGCGCTGTACCTCGGCCAGCGCCGCGGGCCGGGTGGCCTCGCACAGCCACAGCTCGACGCCCTGGCCGTCGTCCTCGGCGAGCACGGCCTGGTCGCGGCAAAAGGTGTAGGGCAGAGGGTGGCGTACGGACATGGGCGAGCGCCGGTTCAGCGTTGCGGCGTGAGGGTGATGCGCACCTGCCTGCCGTGCAGGACGGTGGCGTAATGCGTGGTCTGGCCGAGGTTGAGGATCACCCGTGTCTTACCCTGCGCGTCGAGCACGCTGGCCGACTGCAGCGGGCCCAGATGCAGGTTTTGCTGCTGGCTGCTGAGTTGCGAGCGCACCCCGGCGAAATCGAGCACCAGGCGGATGGGATCGGTCAGCGTGAACGCCGTGGGTGGCGCCGTCGGCGGCTGGGCAAAACCGAGTTCGACCACGGTGGCGCCATCCTGCTGCTGCGCCTGCAAACTTTGCAGCACATTCTCCGCCTGCGCCGCGGCGGGCAGCGCCACGGCAGGCGTTGGTGCGGCGGCGTTGCTCGCCGCCGGTTGCGGCGCGGCAGCGGCGTCGTCGCGAATCGCCGGCAGCACCGGGCCGGGCAGGTCGGGCATGCCCAGTTGCGGCGGCAATTGCGCCCGGTCTTGCAGCCCCCGCATGGCGTCGTAGCGCTGCTGGCTCAGCGCGGTGCCCTGATCCTGCGTGCGCACGACGATCGGGCGCAGAAACACCATCAGATCGGTTTTGGTCGCGGTGCGCGAGTTGGAACGAAACAGCGCGCCGATCCCGGGAATGTCGCCCAGGCCGGGAATTTTGCTGTTGTTGGAGCTGACGTTGTCCTGCATCAGCCCGCCGAGCACGATGGTCTGGCCGTCGTTGACCAGCACGGACGTCTGGATCGAGCGCTTGTTGGTGATGATCCCCGCGGCGTTGGTCGCGCTGGAAATGCTCGACACTTCCTGGTAGACGTCCATTTTGATCGCGCCGCCGGAGGTGATTTGCGGCCGCACTTTGAGCGTCAGCCCGACGTCTTTGCGCTCGATGGTCTGGAACGGCGTGACCGTGGCGCTCGACCCGGTCTGCGCATACTGCCCGGTGATGAACGGCACGTTCTGCCCGACGACGATCTTCGCCTCCTCGTTGTCCAGGGTCATGAGGTTGGGTGCCGACAAAATGTTGGCGCCGTCTTGCGTCTGCAGAAAGTTGGCCAGCAAGCCGAGAGTGGCAAAGCCGGCGACGTTGTGCAGCACGCCGATGTTCAGACCGTTGGGAATGGCCAAGGTGCCGTTGGCGATCGCCGTTGCGGTGGCGCTGCCGCCGCTGGAGATGGCCGCCTGCAGATTGATGATGTTGTTGCCGCCAGCGCCGAAGTTGCTGCCGCCGTAAATCGCGTTGTTGTTGCCCGCGCTGCCGGCAATCGCCTGCCACTGGATGCCCAGTTGCGCCGCCTTGTTCGCGTCCACCTCGGCGATCAGCGCTTCCACGTACACCTGCGCGCGGCGCACGTCCAGGCGTTCGATCACCCGGCGCAGTTGCAGGTAAACCGGCGGCGGCGCGTTGATGATCAGCGCGTTGAGCGCGTTGTCGGCGTAGACCGTGCCGCCTTGCGGCAGCGGCACGCTGCTGTCGCCGCCGGTCGCGGCGAATTCAGGCGCCTGTCCCAGCCCCGGACTGGTGGCGCCACCCTGGTTGCCGCCGCTCGACGCCAACGGGTTGTTGTTGCCCGCAGCCATCGCTTGCGTGCCGGTCTGCGACCGGGTTTGCTGCCCGCCCCCCGGCGCACCGCTGGCGCTTTGCGCCGCGAGCACGCCGCGCAGGGTGCGCGCCAGATCGGCGGCGTTGGCGTTGCGCAAGTAGACCACGTGAATATTGTCTTCGTCGGCCTGCGGGCGGTCCAGGCGGTGGATCATCTGCTCGATTTCGGACAACTGCGCGCCGTTGGTCGCACGCACGATCAGCGAGTTGCTGGAGTTTTCGGGCAGGATGACCGCGCGCATCGCGCCGCTGCCGCCCAGCGCCGCCTGATTGACGGGCACGCCGGGCGCGAATGCAGTGCCGGCGGAGACGGTTTGCATGTCGATGAGATTTTGCAGCGTCGGCGCCAGGTCGCT
>JBFXEK010000011.1:0-12359 GCA_050180155.1 Thiomonas sp.
GGCGCAGCGGTGCTGGTGCTCGGCTACCGCCTGGCGATGATCGTCTCCGGCGGTCTGGCGCTGTGGCTGGCAACAGACGTCACCGGTTGGCGCGGGGTGTACGCGCTGATGGCCGCGCTCATGCTGCTGCTCACTCTGGCCACGCTGTGGGCGCCGCAGCCGCCGCCGCACGCTCAGCCGCCGCGCTCGCTGCGCGACGCCGTGGTGCTGCCGCTGCAGGAGTTTTTCCGCCGCGACGGCGCCTGGCTGCTGCTGGCGGCGATCGTGCTGTACAAACTCGGCGACGCTTTCGCCGGCGCGTTGTCGACCACTTTTCTCATCCGCGGCGCCGGGTTCAGCCCGGCAGACGTCGGCCTGATGAACAAAAGCATGGGGCTGGCCGCGACCATGTTCGGCGCGCTGCTGGGCGGGGCGTTGCAGGCGCGGCTGGGGCTGTGGCGCTCGTTGCTGTTGTTCGGCGTGCTGCAAGGTCTGTCGAACCTGGCGTACTGGGTGCTGGCGGTCGCGCCCAAAAGCCTGCTGCTCATGGGGGCGGCCGTCGGCGTGGAAAATCTCACCGGCGGGATGGGGACGGCGGCGTTCGTCGCGCTGCTGTCGGCGTTGTGCGACGCGCGTTTTTCCGCCACGCAGTTCGCGCTGCTGTCGGCGTTGTCGGCCGTCGGTCGGGTGTATGTCGGCCCGGCCACGGGGTTTCTGGTCGAGGCGCTGGGCTGGCCGGCGTTTTACCTGTTCACCGTCGCCGCCGCAGTGCCCGGCGTGGCGCTGATCTACTGGCTGCGCGCGCCGATCAGCGCGCGCGACGTGACTTCGCCGCAGGGCTGAAACCGCGGTTCAGACTGCATTAAGCCCGCGCCGCTCCAATGGCGCCATTCATTTACAGGAGAAAGCTCATGGCAGACAGCGATCACGCGCTGCAACTGGGCCGCGAAGCCCGGCTGTTCGTGCGTCACTATCAAAACGGCGTGCTCTGCACCCTGTCCAAACGGCTGGACGGCTTTCCGTTCGGCTCGGTGTCGCCCTATGTGCTCGACCACGACGGCCACCCGGTCATTCTCATCTCGACGCTGGCCGAGCACACCAAAAACCTCGACGCCGACGCCCGCGCCAGCCTCATCGTTCACCCCTGCGCCGAAGACATGCAGGCCGCGGGCCGCGTCACCCTGGTCGGGCGGGCGCAACGCCTGCCGGACAAGACCGAGTTCGGCGCACGCTATTTGCGCTACCTGCCGCAGGCCGAAGGCTATTTCGCCATGCACGACTTCCACTTCTACCGCATCGTCGTCGAGGACGTGCGCTACATCGGCGGCTTTGGCAAGATCCACTGGATCCGCCCCGAGCGCTACGCGCCGCCGCCGGCACCGGCGCTGGCTGCGGCAGAAGCTGCCATCCTTGCGCACATGAACGCCGACCATGCGCCCAATCTGCGCGACTACTGCCGCCACGTGCACGGCGTGCAGCCGCAGCAAGTGCACATGGTCGGCATCGACTGCGACGGCTTCGATCTGCGCGCCGACGGTCATGTGCTGCGCTTCGATTTCGCCACGCCGGTGACCGATGCCCAGGCCGCCCGCGCCGCGCTGGTCGAACTCGCGCAGGCGGCGCGCGCCGCCGCCCCGGCGTGAGGCGCGGCCTGCAAAAAAACGCCGCCACCCGTAGCATGGGTCTTTGCCGCTGCGGCAAAACGCCGCAGCGCCTTCCCTGGAGACTCGACGATGAAACTGTATTTCAGCCCCGGCGCCTGCTCGCTGTCGCCGCACATCGTGCTGCACGAACTCGGCCTGCCGTTCGACACCGTGCAGGTCGACCTGAAAACCAAAAAAACCGCCGACGGCCGCGACTTCCGCGCCATCAACCCCAAGGGCTATGTGCCCACGCTCGAACTCGACGACGGCACCATCCTCACCGAGGGCCCGGCGATCGTGCAATACCTGGCCGACCGCAAACCCGAACTGCACCTGGCGCCGGCCAACGGCACGCTGGCGCGCTACCAGTTGCAGGAATGGCTGAACTTCATTTCCACCGAGTTGCACAAACAGTTCAGCCCGCTGTTCAACCCGGCGTCCAGCGCCGAGCTGATCGCCGCGCAAAAACAGCGGCTGGCCGAGCGCTTCGCGCTGATCGCGCAGACGCTGGACAAGCAGGACTGGCTGCTGCCGCAAGGGTTTTCGGTGGCCGACGCCTACCTCTACACCGTGATGAGCTGGGCGGGGTACGTCGGCGTGGACTTGTCGCCGTGGCCGGCGCTGGCGCGGTACAAGGCGCGCATGGAGGCCCGCCCCGGCGTGGCCGCGGCGCTGGCTGCCGAGCGCAACGCCAAAAAAGCCGGCTGAGCGTTGTCGCTCAGAACGGCGCGCCGAACACCGCCCACACCCCCGAGGCGATGGTCGGCAGCGCCAGCACGATGTTCAGCGACGACAGCAGGCGGATGCGCCCGGCTTGCGCGCACGCCGCCGCCCAGTCGCCGCGCCGCACCGCCGTGCGCATGCGCAAAAACGGCACGAAAAAGATGTACAGCGCCAGCAGCACCATGACGCTGCCCAGCACGACCATCCCCCATTGCGCCGCGCCGAGCACGCCAAAGCCGCCGTGCAAAAACACCATGCCGTAGCCGGTGACGACCAGCGCGGCGCCCGCGCCCCAGACGGCGGCAAAGAAATTGCGCAGCAGCACGTAGAGCAATTGCGCCCGTGGCTGCGCCTGCGCCAGCGCGCGGCGCAACACCGGGGCGAGAAAGCCGTCGAGAAACACGATGCCGCCGATCCACAGCACCACGGCGAGCAGGTGGACGAATTGGGCGATGGCGTTCCAGTTCAGCATGGTGGGCGAGCAGCGATGAGCCGTTATTTCAACAGACCGCGGCGCGGCGTGGCTTGACGCGTCGCAGTCTGCGTGTGCGAAGGGCAGGGCGCGGCTGCGCCACAATGTGCACATGTCCGCCGCATCCGCTCTGACTGCTACCCGCCTGCGGCCGCTGCTGCCGCCGGTGGGCGCTGCCGTGTGCTGGCTGCTGCAATACGCCAGTGTGCAGCGCGCGGCGCCGCAGGTGGCGCCCTTGTTCCAGGCCAGCGTCGCCGTGGCCTGGGCAATGCTGCTGCTGTGGCTGTGGACGCGCTGGCGCGGCATTGCGCTGTTCGCGCAGGGCACATCGCTGCTGGCGGCGTTGCGCGGCGGCATGCTGTTCACCCTGCAATGGGCCTGCCTGTACCTGGCGGTCGATCGTCTGCCGCTGTGGCTGGTCGCGGCGAGTTTCGCCTTGACGGCGCTGCTGGCGGTGCGCTGGCCCGCGGCGATGCACGGGGCGGTATTCAAACGCATCGCCTGGGCCGGCGTGCTGCTGCTGGGCGCGTGGGCGTGGTTGCAGGGGCAGACGACGGCCTGGCTGCTGACGCTGCTGGCGGCGGGCTGCCTGGCCGCCGGTCTGCCGCAGTCGCCGCGCGCTGCGGACGGGCCGCACGCGTTGCTGCGTTGGCGCTTTTATCAGCTCTGCATCGCCGCGTTGCTGCTGCCGCTGCTAGCCGTGGCGTTCAGCCCGAGTTGGACGTTCGACCCAGGCTGGGGCGCGCTCGGCGCCATGCTGCTGCAGGCGGTGTGCGGCGGGCTGGTGTTTGCGTTTTTGCTCTGTCGCCTCACCACACACCCGGAATGAAGCGGCGGGTGCGGCGCATGTAGTCGGCATACTGCGGCCAAACCGCGCGCAGCAGCCGTTCTTCCATCGCCGCCTTGGAGTTCAGCACCACGCACAGCGCCAGCCACAGCACCCACTGCATCGGCTCGTGCGCGGCCGTGGCCACCCCGGCCATGAAAATCAGCAGCGCCACATACATCGGGTGGCGCACCCAGCGGTACGGGCCGGTGGTCACCAGATGCGCGCCTTCTCTAGGCTCGGGGACGATGTTGAAGTTGCCCGGGCGGTTGTGCCAGAACACCCACAGCGTCAGCGCCACGCCCAATGCGAGCAGCAGCAGCGCCGGCCAGGTGCGGCGCCAGTGCGGCGCCGGCCAGGCGAGCATCAGCGCCAGCAGGGTGAATTGCGCGGCGACCCACAGCCGCGACACGGTGTGCGTGCTCACCCCCGGCCTCACCAGCGGCGTTTGCGCACGTTGCGCAGGAATTCGTCGAGGATGGGGGTGCAGTCGAGCAGCGCCGGGTTGGACGGATGGTGGAACTCGGGGTGCCATTGCAGCCCGAGCACAAAGTTGCGCCCGGTGCCGCGCAGCGCTTCGATCACCCCGTCTTCGGGGCACACGGCGTCCACCGCCAGGTCGCGCCCGAGAGTGCGCACGGCCTGATGGTGCACCGACACCACGTGCAGCGTGGCCGGATCGACTTCCGGGTAGAGCCGGGCGAGCAAGCCGTCCTCGACGAAGCGCACGGCGTGGGAATGCCGATCGTAGGCGTCGCTGAGGTGTTGCAGCGGGCCGGGTTTTTGCGTCGGCAAGTCCTGGTAGAGCGTGCCACCCATCGCGACGTTGATGAGCTGCGCGCCGCGGCAGATGCCCAGCACCGGTTTGCGCACTTCGATGAATTCGTGCAGCAGCTCCATTTCGTAGGCGTCGCGCACCGGGTCTCCGGCCCACTCGGGCTGCAGCGGTTCTTCGCCGTAGCTGTGCGGGCTCATGTCCGAGCCGCCTTGCAGGATCAGGCCGTCGAGCGCGTCGGCGTAGTCGGACAAACGGATGTTGCTGCGCACGATGCCGCCGCCGGTGGCCACCGTGGGCACCATGAACACCAGCACGTCGCGCGACATCGCCCAGTGCGCCACCGACTGCTCCAGATACTGCAGCGTCTTGCTGCGCAACCCGGCCTGCCCCGGTTGGGGGTGGTCGATGCGCGCGGAAATGCCGATTTTCAGCGGTTTGGTCGCCATGATGCGTCCCGGTTGAACGACAGACTGTACGCATCTTAGGAGCCGCGGCCGCGCTGTGCATCAGTCGAACTCGAAGGTATAGAACAGATCGATGGCGTTTTCCGTGCCGGTTCTGGCCTGCACCGACAGCCGCCGGCCGAGCTGGCGCTGGATGGTGAAAATGCTCGACACACCGTCCAAACCGCGGGAGAAGCTCACCAAGGTATTGGCCGACAGCCGCTTGCTCAGCGTGACGATGGTGCCGCCGACCCCGCCGTTGCTGGTGCTGCCGCCGGCTGCTGCCGCGCTGGCGGCGGTTTGCACGCTGATGCTGTCCAGTCCGAGCGCCTGCGCCAGCCGGGTTTGCAGCGGCAGGCCGTCCGCCGGGCCGAGCAGCGCCGCCGCCGCGGTTTGCAGCAGACCGACGTCGGCGGCGCCGACCTGGTCGATCGGCTGGCCCAGCACCAGCCACGACAGAATCTGCGTGTCGGGCATCGCCGGGGTCGAAGTGAGTTTGACCTGCGGGCGTTGCGCGCTGCCGCCGATGGTCACGCCGACGTCGATGCCGCTGGGCAGATTCGGCCGGGTGGCGGTGATGTTCAGACCGGGGTTGTCCAGCGGGCCGGCGAAGTTGATGCGGCCCTGCGTGACTTGCAGTTGCTGGCCGTAGGCGGTGTACTGCCCCTTGACCACGTCGATGCTGCCGCTGGCCGACGGCGGTGCGTTGCCGTCGGCGCGCACGCGCACGCTGCCGCCGAGCATGGCGTCCAGCCCCTGGCCGTAAAGATGAAAGCGCGAGCCGAGGTGGAACGTGCCGTCGAAGCGCACCGCCTGCGGCATGGTCACCGTGGTGCGGGCGGCTGGCGGTGCGGTGCGCCCGGCGACGACCACGTCGCTACTCAGCGCCGGGCCGCCGGTGCGCGGCAGGGCGATGTCGGCACGGTCGGCGGTGAGGTCGGCGGTCAGCGCCAGCACGCCGTCGGCCAGCCTGGCCTGCGCCTTGCCGCTGAGCACGAGCTGGCGATCGGGGCGGTCGAGCAATTGCAGACGGTCGGCGTCGAGTTGCAGGTTGGCGCGCGGCACACCGGCATGCAGCAGCGCGTCGCCGCGGGCGGTCAGACTGCCGCTGCCGCCGCGCAGCACCAGGCTGTCGAGCTGCAGCCGGTCGCCGGTGAACTGCGCGCGCAGCGTGCCGTCGCGCCAATCGAGCCCCTGCGCCGGCCAGGCCAGCCGCAGCCCGCTGCCGCCGAGGCTGCCGCTGAGCTGCGGCTGCGCCACGCTGCCGCGGGCCTGCACCGCCAGCCGCAGCCGGCCTTCGGCGCGGACATCGGGGCCGAGCAGCGGCGCCGCCCACGCCAGGCTGGGAATGTCGGCACCGGCGTCGAGTTGCAGCGGCGCGCTGCCGGCGATGCCCCAGGCGCCGCCGCGGCGCGACAGCACGGTTTGCGCGCTGCCCTGCGCCGTGCCCATCGCCGTTTGCACCACCGCCTGCGCGCGCACCAGGTCGTCGCTGACGGTGACGTCCAGCACCATGCGCCCCAGCCCCAGCGCCAGCTCGCCGTCGCGCGCCGCGGCGGGGCCGAACACCGCGTCGCAAGTGGGCGCGACGCTCACGCGGCCTGCGTTCGCCCCGGCCGGCGCCAGGCGCAGCGCGAGGTCGCCGCCGTCGCGCTGCAGGTGGATGCGGCCGTTGACCTGCGTGCCGGCGTCGAGTTGCCAATCGCCAGACAGCAACAGCGTGTCGCGCAGCGCTTGCGGCGCCAAGCCCGCCAGCGCGAGTACGACGGCCGGGCGCACCGCGCGCAGCCGGCCCTGCGTGCGCAGCCGCCCCGCAGCGACGTCCAGGCTGGCCAGGTCGATCACCCCGGACTGCAACTGCAAGGCCGCGTGCCGCAGTTGCAGCCGCAGCGGCGCAAACGCCAGATCGAGCGCTGCCGGGGCTTGCAGCCGCACGGCCAGCGCCCCGGCGTTGTGCAGCGCGTCGATCTGCCCGCGCCAGCCGTGCTGCGTGCCGTGCCAGCCTCCTGCGGCGCGCAGCGTCAGGTCGATGTCCGCGGCGGTCGGTGTGGCGCCGCCGTGCAGCGCTTGCCCCTGCGCCGTCAGCACCATGGTGTGCTGCAGCCGCGTGCCCTTCACCTGCAGCGTCGCGTTGCGCAGCGCCACCCGGTCGACGGTGGCATCGCGCACGCGGGCGTCGAGCGTCACCACCCCGGCCGCGCCGGCGCCGGCTTGCACGCTGGCGTGCAACGCGCCGATGCGCAGCGGCTGCGGCCCTTGCGTCCACTGCAGCCCGGCCAGATCGAGTTGCAGCGTGGCCGCCAGCCGCGGCAGCAGCGCGTCCAGACCCAGGATGCCGTCGCCCGGCGGGGCGCGCCCGGTGTCGAAGCTGCCGGCGGCGCGCAGCCAGGCCAGCGCAAGGCGGCCGTTCCAGCGCAGCGCGTCGACGTCCAGGCGCACGTTGCCCGCAGGCGCGCGCAAGCCGCCGTGCAACCGTCCCCGCGCCTGCACCGCGCCGCGCAGCGCCGGGTCGAGCTGCGTCAGCGCCGGGGCGTGCAGCGACCACTGCAGCGTATCGTCGGCACGGCCGAACGCGCCGTGCGCTTCGAGCTGGTTGGCGCCGAGGGTGAGCGCGGCGTCGACGTCCCACAGCCGCTGCGCGTCCAGCGCCAGCCGAGCGTGGCCGGTGAAAATGTGGCCCCGCCACGTGCTGGGGTCCAGCCGCAGCGCGAGCAGGGCGCTGCGGCGGTGCACCGCGCCTTGCGCCGACAGCGTGGCGTTGAGCCGCGCCGCAGGGTAAGCGCCGAAGCGCGCCGGGTCGAACTGCCGCAACTGCGCCTGCACGGCGAATTCCTGCGCCCCGGCGGTGGATACGCTGCCGCTGGCGTCGAGCTGGCCGCCCGGGGCGGACAAGCGCAGTTGTGCCACCTGCACCACGTCGCCCGCCCGCTGCGCGCTCAGTCGCACCTCCCAGCCTGGCTGCGCCAGCGCGAGCTGCACGCTTTGCCGCTGCGCCGTGGCGTTGAGCACCACCGGCCCGGACAGCCGGGTGGCGACCAGGGAGGAGTCGATGGCGCGGGCGTCGAGCTGGCTGGCCTGCAATTGCGCGCGCAGCGCGGGAGGCGACCAGTGGAGGCTGCCGCGCAGCGCGCCGCCGGGGCCGAGGTCGATGCGCACGTCGCGCGCGCTGGCGCGTTGCGCGTCGCCCGCCAGCGTGAGCTGCAGGCTGCGCAGCGGCAGGCGGTGCTGGTCGAGCGGGCCGGGGGCGGCGTTGCGCACGCTGAGCCAGCCTTGCAGCTGCTGCAAGTCCGACGGGCCCAAGGTCAGATCGATGTCGAGCGCGGCGTGCGGCAGCGCCGGGTCGAACGCCGCCGGGTCGATGCCGCTGGCGCCGAGCTGCGCGCTGCGCAGCGGGGTGGCGGCAAACGGCTGCAACTGGGCGTGCCATTGCGCCCGCGCCGCCTGCAGCCGGCCGTCGCCGCGCAGCCGCAGCTCACGCAGGCTGCCGTCGAGCAGCATGTCGGCCGTGCCCTGCGCCACCAAAGGCGTGGGCAGTCCGATTTGCGTCAGGTGCAGCGCTGCGTGCAGCGCATACGGCGCGGTGTCGCCCAGGGTGAGCTGCAATCGGCCGTGTGCCCACGGCGTCTGCGCTTGTAGTTGCAGCGCATACCCGGTGGCGGCCGAGTGCAGCGTGCCAGACACGCTGCCGTAGGGCTGCAGCGCGCCCGCCGCGCCCAGCCGCAGCGTGTCCACGGCAAAACGGTCGATCGCCAGGCGCAGCGGCAGCCGCAGGCTGGCGGGCAATTGCGGTGGGCCACCGGCTGGCGGAGGCTGCGTTTGTGCGACGTCGAGCGCGCCCAGCTGCAGGTTTTGCACGTGCAGCGTGCGCTGCCACAGCGCCTGCGGCTGCCAGCGCAGCCGCAGGTCGTCCACGCTGATGCGGCGGTCGGCGGTGACGACCTGCAGCCGGCCGATGCGCAGCGCGTGCCACAGGCTGCCGCTGACCTGCTGCACGCTGATTTGCACCCCGCCCACGCGCAGCGGGGTGCGCGCGGCCAGCCACTGCACCCCGGAGTCGCTGCCCAGCCATGCCAGCGCGGCCGCAACCGCGAGCAACGCGGCGGCAGGCCAGGCCAGCGCCCACGCCAGCAGCCGCCACGCGCGTCGCGCGCGCGCGACGCTGGCCGGGGGCGGGGTGGGCCGATGGTGCGCCATCAGAAAGACAACCCCGCGCTGAAATTCAGCCGCCAGGCATGCACCGCTTGGCCGTAAGCCAGATCGACCGCCACCAGGCCGACCGGGCTGCGCCAGCGCACGCCGGTGCCGTAGCCGCGCACTGGTTTGAGCGCGCTCCAGGTGTCGGCGGCGTTACCCAGGTCGTAAAACAGCGCGCCGCCCCATTGCCCGGTGAACCAGTGGTCGATTTCGGCGCTGGCGGTGAACAAGTAGCGCCCGCCGACGATGGCATTGCCCTGTTGCAGCCCCAGGCTTTGGTAGGCGTAGCCGCGCACCGAGTTGGCGCCGCCGGCGCGGAAGAGGAAATTCTGCGGTATGCCGCTGGCGCCGTTGGCCAGCACCGCACCGATTTCGCTGCGAAAAACCAATTGGTTGCTGCGGTCGATCGGCACGTAAGCCAGGCCGCGGGCGTACAGCCGGACGAAATTCGCGCTCGACAGCAACGCCTTGCTGGCACCACCGAGCTGCAGATTGAGCAGCGTGCCACGGCTGGGGTCGAGCACGCTGTCGATGCTGCGCCGGGTCCAGCTCGTGTTCAGGCTCAGCGCGTGCACCTCGCTGGGCGTGGCACCGGCGGGTTGCTGGCTTTCTGCCTGGTACTGCAGCGCCACCACGGTGTCGATGTTGCCGTGGCTGCGCGCACGCTGTGCGCCCACGCTGGTGTTGCGCGTGACCAGGCCGGAAATGTCGGTGCGGGCTTGCGACAGCGTCACGCTGTCGTCGTCGCCTTGCGCGGTGCGCGGCAAGGCCAGTTGCAGGCTGCCGCTTTGCTCGCGCGTCTGCAGCTTGACGCTGCCGGCCAGCCGCCAGGCGCGGCCGAGCACGTCCAGGTCGCGCCAGTCGGCCTGTAAGCGCTCGCCGGTGTCGCTGCTCACACCCACGCCGAAACTGAGCTTTTGCGCCGGGTTTTCGCTGACCTGTACGTCCACTGGCACGCTCTCGCCCTGCGCTTGGCGCAAATCGGCATCGACTAGGGCGTTGCGAAAGTACGGGCTGTTTTGTAGCGCCGCCTGAAAGTCGAGCAAGGCGCTTTGCGCATACCGCTGCCCCGGTCGCATCGGCGCCAGCCGCTCGACGATGCTCGGCGGATAGCGCCGCAGCCCGGAGATGTGCAGACCGCCGAATACATACGCCGGGCCGGTGTCCAGGGTGAGGCTCAGCCGCGCCCGCGCGCTGGCCGGATCGACGCTGGCGCGGCTGGCGGCGATGCGCGCGCCGGGCCAGTGCCCCGACAGCAGCGTCGACAACGCGCTGGACTTGGCCGCTTCCCAGTCGGCGTCGCGGAACACCGCGCCGGGTTTGAGCAGCCAGTGACGGTCGAGCCGGGCGGTGAGTGCGGCATCGGGCCTGCCGTCGGCGCCGCGCACCTGTAGATCGACGGCTTGCACCCGGGTGAGTTCGCCCGGAACCACCTGCAGCACGACCTTGACCGGGCCGTTTGCCGGGCAGACGACGTGCACGGCGATCCGTGGGGAGAAATACCCCTGGGTTTCCAGCAGCCGTTGCGCCTGCGCCGAGGCCTCGGAGGCAAGCTGCGCGATTTGCCCCTGCGGCAAATCGGGGAAGTTGCGCCAGCGCAACAGATCGAGATTGTCTGATAAGAGGGGGCGCAAGTCTGCCGGGACGTCGAGCTCGACCTGATAAGGCGGCGACGCAGCACCACCGGCAGCAGCCGAGCCGGGCGCTGCCGGCGCCGTCGCGGCACTGACTACAGGTATCCAGCTCGACACCAGCAAAGCAGCGATCAAGCGGGTGCACAGTGGAGAAACTGCAGGGCGCAGCGGGTTGCGGACGCACGGCGTTGGGCCAGAGCGGAGGGGGCGCATGGCCACATTATTCATGCCCTTGCCCTGCTGCCAAGCGGCTTGCCAGGCGCTGCCGACGGTTGAGACGGCCTCAAAAACCGCTGCCGCGAAGGGCGTAAAACCGGGTGGGTTTGTAAAGCGCCGATCACACTTCTTGTCCGAAACGGTGCGCAGTGTGAACATATTCACACTTTGTCAAAAAGTTCGGGCTGTTATCCATTTATTCCGTCCGATTTGGGATATACGCTCGCCAAAACTGATTGCCGCTCGATCGCCCCTGCCACGCCGCATGACTTTCTTTCGTTCCACTGCGCCGTCCGAAACCCGTTTGCGGATTGCCTACCTCGAAGACGACTTGCTTCTCGCCCAGGAGGTCGTGGGTTGGTTGCGCGAGGCGGGGTACGACGTGCGGCATTACGCCGACAGTCAGGAGTTCGCCCGCGCCGTGGAGCGCGGCGGTGCCGACGCGCTGTTGCTCGACTGGATGGTGCCCGGGCTCAACGGCACCGAGGTGTTGTGCCGGCTGCGGCTGCAACTCGGCGCGAAGACGCCGCCGGTGATTTTTCTCACCGCGCGCAACGCCGAGGCCGACGTCGTCGAGGCGCTGGAATCCGGCGCCGACGACTATCTGATCAAACCCTTGTCCCGCGCGGTGCTGCTGGCGCGGTTGCAGGCGGTGCTGCGCCGCTCCGGGGCCATGCTGCCCGCGGCCCGTTTGCACCTGGGCGACATCGAGGCCGACTGCGCGCGGCGGCAGATTTTCGTGCAAGGCCGGCGGGTCGAGCTCACCGACCGCGAAACCGATCTGGCGCTGCATTTTTTGCAAAACGTCAACCGCCTGCTCACCCGCGACCATCTCATCCAAACGATCTGGGGGCTGCGCCCCGATGTCGAAACTCGCACCATCGACGTGCACGTCAGCGCGTTGCGGCGCAAGCTCAATCTGCGTCCCGAATCCGGCTGGCGGCTGGTGTCGGTGTACGGCCGCGGTTACCGCCTGGAGCGTGCTCGCAGCATCGATGAAGGCCCGCTGACCATCCCGCCCGAGTTCGACGACTGAACGCCCCAGACCGACGCCGCCCTGGCGGTTGTTCCATGCTCATGCCGTCGTTTCCCCGTTCGTTTCTCCGCCGTGCGCTGCTGACAGCCGCCTGCGCCGCGGCGGCGATGTTCCCCGTCGCGGCACAGGCGCAAACCGGCGGCGTGCCCGCGGACGATCTGCCGGTATGGCAGTACACCGTGCGTCCGGGAGATACGCTGATCGCGCTGGCGCAGCGTTATCTGCGCGACCCGGCGCGCTGGCCGGTGGTGCAGCGCGACAACCACATCGCCAACCCGCGTCACATCCAGCCCGGCACGGTGCTGCGCATCCCGGCCAGCCTGCTACGGCAGCAGCCTTCTGCGGCGCGGTTGGTGCAGGCGTTTGGCACGGTACGCTGGCGCGCGCAGCCCGCCGACCCCTGGCAGACCGCCAC
>JBFXEK010000012.1:0-11635 GCA_050180155.1 Thiomonas sp.
TTTTCAGGCAGATGGTGCGCCGTTGGGTGAGCCATCTCCCGCTTCTCCTCCCTGAGCGGGGCCTTGTTTCAAGGCTTGATTCCCCGGCCAGCACTGCCGGGGATTTTTTTGCCTGCCACTGGCGCGCGTCGCGCTCTCTTTGTCCCCTCGCAACAAGGTTCCCGGGCGGCTCTTCTACACTGCGCCTGAGTCTGAACGAGGGAGTCTGCAATGGCTTTTCTGTGGGTCAAAACCTGGCACATCATTTTTGTCATCGCGTGGTACGCCGGGTTGTTCTATCTGCCGCGGATTTTCGTCAACCTGGCAATGGTGCCGGCAGACAGTACCGCAGAGCGCGAGCGCTTGCTGCTGATGGCGCGCAAACTCTACCGGTTCATGAACATTCTGATGTGGCCCGCAGTGGTGCTCGGCTTGATCCTCTGGCTGTATTACGGCATCGGGCTGCACGGCCCGGACAATGGCTGGATCCACCTCAAGGTGACGCTGGTCGTGCTGCTCATCGGCTACCAGCACTGGTGCAAGCGCATCCTGCGGCAGTTCGAGCAGGGCACCAACACGCGCAGCCACAAGTGGTACCGTTGGTTCAACGAAATTCCCACCATCATCCTGTTCATCATCATTCCGCTGGTCGTCATCAAGCCGTTCTGACGCCGCGGCGGTGCGCCGACCGCCGCCGCGCCCAGCGCCGCGGCGTGTGCCGCCGTCCGTCATGCCCACGCCGCCCCGATCTTCCCACTCCCACCGCCCGGTGTCGCGGTTCGCGCGCTATGCGCTGGCCGCGTATGGTGTGCTCATCGTCTATGCCAGCCTCTATCCGTTTTCCGGCTGGCGCTGGCAGGGCTTCTCGCCGTTCGATTTCGTCACCGCGCCGCTGCCGCGCTACATCACCGCCAGCGATTTGCTGATCAACGTCTGCGGCTATTTGCCGCTGGGCTATTTGCTCGCGCGCAATCTGCCGTCGCGCTGGCAGCATTGGCCGTCGTGGCTGGTGGCCAGCGCGCTGGCCAGCGCGGTGTCGTTCGGCATGGAATCGACCCAGGCGTTTTTGCCCATGCGGGTGTCGTCCAACCTCGACTGGCTGACCAATTCGCTCGGCGGCGCCATCGGTGCGGCCATCTGCGTCTGGCTGCTGCCGCGGTTGCGCCTGGCCGCGCTGCTGCGGCTGTGGCGCGAGCGCTGGTTTGCGCCGCACGTCGGCTACGGCCTGCTGCTGCTGGCGCTGTGGCCGGTGGCGCTGTTGTGGCCGACTGCGGTGCCGCTGGGCACCGGGCAGATCGTGCCCACGCTGCTGCAACCCGCACTCGACACCGATACCTGGCGCATTCTCTCGGTGTGGTTCGAAGGTAGCGGGTTGCGGCTAGCCAGTTTTGCGCCGATGGGGCCTGTGCGCCAGACAGGCATCACCGCCGCCATGCTGGTTGGCAGCATCCTCACCCTCAACGCCCTGCTGCGACCGGGGGCACCGCGGCTGCGGCTGGCGCTGGCGCTGACCGCCGCGGCGCTGGCTGCGGTGAGCCTGTCGGCGGCGCTGAGCTTCGGCCCGGACCATGCGCTGGCCTGGGCGACGCCGCCGGCGCTGCGCAGCGTGGCGGCGGGGCTGTCGCTGGCGCTGCCGCTGACCTACCTGCCGCCGCGCGCCAGCGCCACCGCGGCGGCGCTGAGCCTGCTGCTGGCGCTGCTGTGGATCAATTTTTCCGGCCCCGGCCCTTACTATGCGCTGAATCTGCAGGCGTGGAGCCAAGGGCTGTTCATCCGGCTGTACGGTTTGCCGCAGTGGCTGAGCTGGTTGTGGCCGTTTGCGCTCCTGGTTTATCTTGTTTCACGCGCGCTGCACCCAGCCGGCGCGCGCTCCGATCGCTCCCCATGAACTACTACAAACACCACATTTTTTTCTGCCTGAACCAGCGCGAGCCGAATGCGCCGCGGCCGTGTTGCGCCGCGCGCGGCGCCGAGGCGGCGTTCGAACATTGCAAAGCCGAGGTCAAGCGTCTGGGGCTGGCCGGGCCGGGGCAGGTGCGGGTCAACCGCGCCGGTTGCATGGATCGCTGCGAGCAAGGCCCGGTGTGCGTGGTCTACCCCGAAGGCGTGTGGTACACCTACGTCGATCTGAGCGACATCGACGACATCGTGCAATCGCACCTGCTCGAAGGCCGCGTCGTCGAGCGTCTGCTGCTGCCTGCCGAGCCCGAGTCTGCGGCATGAACGCGCAGACGCAGCGGCAGCTGATCGACGGCCCGGCAGGGGCCATCGAGGTGGCGGTCGATGCTCCGGCGCGCACGCCGCGTGGGCTGGCGCTGGTGGCGCATCCGCACCCGTTGTTCGGCGGCACGCTGGACAACAAGGTGGCGCAAACCCTGGCGCGCGCCTGGGTGCAGCTCGGCTTTGTCAGCGTGCGGCCGAATTTCCGCGGTGTGGGCCGCACCGCGGGGGTGCACGACGGCGGCAACGGCGAGACCGACGATCTGCTCGCCGTGCTGCAGCACTATCGCCCGGAGATCGCCGCGCAGGCCGGGATGGACGGGCGGGCGCTGCCGCTGGCGCTGGCCGGGTTTTCCTTCGGCGCCGCGGTGGCCGCACGCTGCGCGCAGCGGCTGCAGCAGCAGGGCGTGACGCTGGCGCACCTCACGCTGGTGGGCACCGCAGTGACGCGCTTTGCCGTCCCGGCAGTGCGCCCGGCCGACGCGCCGCCGCTGGCGGCGACGCTGTCGGTGCTGCACGGTGAGCAGGACGATGTGGTGCCGCTGGCCGCGGTGCTCGACTGGGCGCGGCCGCAGCAGGTGCCGGTGGTGGTGTGGCCCGGTGCCGGGCATTTTTTCCACGGCCTGCTCGTGCCGCTGCGCGACTGGGTCTGCCGCTGGCATGGCGTGGGCGACGGCCCGGCGCCGCCTTGAGCGAACCTTCCCGCCGTAGCGGACTCTACGGCTGCAATGGCTGCGCCGGCGCTGGGTCGGCACCAGTGGCGCGGCTGCATCGCAGTGCTGGGCCTGCCGGCCGACGGTCGGCGCGGCTGCGGCAAAACTTCGTCACCCCTGAGCCGCACGGCTGCTGCTAGGGTGTCGGTTTTTTTCGGACGTTCACATCAGGATTGCCCATGACAGTCTCCTCTTTGCTCGCTGCCTGCGGCGCGGCCTGTGCGCTCGCGCTGACGCCTGTCGCGCAGGCCGCTGCCGCCCCAGCCGCCGCTCCCGCGGTCAGCGCCAGCGCGGCGGCTGCGCCGCTCACGCCGATGCAGGCGCTGCTGGCGACCGTGCCGCCGCCCAAACTCGACGCCCGTGCCTGGATCGTGGTCGATCTCACCAGCGGCCAGATCCTTGCCGAGCACAACGCCCACCAGCAGGAAGCCCCGGCGTCGCTGACCAAGCTGATGACCGCCTACCTCACGTTCAAGGCGCTCAAGGAAGGCACGATCAAGCTCGACCAGATGGTCACCGAGTCGACCGAGGCGTGGAAAACCGGCGGCTCGCGCATGTTCATCGACCCGCGGGTGCCGGTGTCGGTCAACGACCTGCTGCTGGGCATGATCGTGCAGTCGGGCAACGACGCGGCGATGACCCTGGCGCAGACCGTGGCTGGATCGACCAGCGCCTTCGTCGCCATGATGAACCGCCAGGCGCAGCAATGGGGGCTCAAGGGCACGCACTTCATGGACCCCACCGGCCTGCCCGACCCGGGACACCACACCACGGCGTATGACCTGTCGGTCATCGCCACGCACATCATCCGCGACTTTCCGCAGGATTACGCGCGCTACTTCAAGGTCAAGGAGTTCACCTACAACCACATCACCCAGCCCAACCGCGTCAGTCTGCTGTTCACCGACCCGTCGGTCGACGGCATGAAAACCGGCTACACCGCCGAGGCCGGTTACTGCATGATCACCTCGGCGCTGCGGCAGTTTCCCAACGGGCCGCGCCGCTTGCTCACCGTGGTGATGGGCACGCCCAGCGAGCGCGCCCGCGGCGAGGAAAGCCAGGTGCTGCTCAACTGGGGCTACCAGAATTTCGACGACATCGTGCTGGCCACCCCGGGCAAACCGGTGCTCACCGCCACGGTGTGGAAGGGCACGAGCGACAAGGCCGAGCTCGGCTCGACCGTGCCGGTGGTCATCACCGTGCCGCGCGGCATGGGCAAAGACATCCAGACCAAAGCCGTGCGCCCCGACCCGCTGGTGGCACCGCTGGCCGCCGGGCAACGCATCGGCCAGCTCGACGTGAGCCTCAACGGCAAACCGCTGGCCACTTATCCGCTGCAGGTCATCAAGGCCGTGCCCGAGGCCGGAATCTTTGGCCGGGCGTGGGACAGCCTGCGGCTGATGATCAAGTAAACCGCTGCCCGCCGTTCCCGGCGGCGGGTTTGCGCGCCGAGGTCACGCCGCGGCGGTGTGCAGCGATTCGCCGGTGCACACCTCGCCGCGCAGCGAATGCGGGTACGCCGTGGTGATGCGCACCGGCAGCAACTGGCCGATCAGCCGCGCGTTGCCGGCGAAGTGCACGATGCGGTTGTCTTCGGTGCGGCCCTGCAGTTCCGCCGGGTTTTTCCGCCCCGGCCCTTCGACCAGCACCGATTGCACCGTGCCGACCATTGCCTGGTTGCGCGCCTGCGCGAAGTCCTCGATGCGCGCCTGCAGCGTTTGCAGCCGTTGCAGCTTGACTTCGGCCGGGGTGTCGTCGGGCAGATTGGCCGCCGGCGTGCCCGGCCGCGGGCTGAAAATGAAACTGAAGCTGGCGTCGAACTGCACGTCGTCGACGAGTTTCATCAACAGCGCGAAATCGGCATCGGTTTCGCCGGGAAAGCCGACGATGAAGTCCGAGCCGATGGCGATGTCCGGCCGCACCGCGCGCAGCCGCCGCACGATGCTCTTGAACTCCAGCGCGGTGTAGCCGCGTTTCATCGCCGCCAGAATGCGGTCGCTGCCATGCTGCACCGGCAGATGCACGTGGCCCACGAGCTTGGGGATGCGGCCGTAGGCGTCGATCAGCCGCTGGGTGAATTCCTTGGGGTGGCTGGTGGTGTAGCGGATGCGCTCGATGCCGTCGATCTCCGACACGCAGTCGAGCAGAAATGCAAAATCCTCGCCTTCGCCGCCGCGCCAGGCGTTGACGTTCTGCCCCAGCAGCGTGACCTCGCGCACGCCCAGCGCCGCGAGTTCGGCCACTTCGGTGAGCACGTCCACCAGCGGGCGCGAGACTTCCTCGCCGCGGGTGTAGGGCACGACGCAGTAGCTGCAGTACTTGCTGCAGCCCTCCATGATGGAGACGAAGGCCGTCGGCCCCTCGACCCGCGCCGGCGGCAGATTGTCGAACTTTTCGATTTCCGGAAAGCTGATGTCCACCTGCGCGCGGCCCTGCGCGCGGCGCTGTGCGATCAGCTCGGGCAGGCGGTGCAGTGTCTGCGGCCCGAACACCAGATCGACGTAGGGCGCACGCCGCACCAGCTCCTGCCCCTCCTGGCTGGCGACGCAGCCGCCCACACCGATGAGCAGATCGGGCTTGTCCGCCTTGAGCTCGCGCAGCCGCCCCAGGTCGCTGAACACCTTTTCCTGCGCCTTTTCACGGATCGAGCAGGTGTTGAGCAGGATGAGGTCGGCCTCCGCCGGGTCGGCCGTGGCGGTGTACCCCTGGGCTGCACGCAGCACGTCGGCCATTTTGGCCGAGTCGTACTCGTTCATCTGGCAGCCGAACGTTTTGATGTAAACCTTTTTCATCGCGCTTGTGGCCCCTTTACGGCCCCTGGTCGGCGGCCCCCGAGGCAGGCTCACCACTGAAAAACAGCCCGCACTGCCCCGGTGCCTGAGGCACCTGCAGCTGCGCGGCCTCCTGCGGACGGATCAGCCAGACGCGAAACACATTGCCCATCGCGTCGACCTGGAACACCACCCGGCTGCTCACCCCGGAGAGTTGCTGCACCGGGACGATGCGGTGCTGTGCGTCGAGCACCCGCACCCCCGGCCCCAGCGTATAGCGGGTGCAGTTGATGCTCACCTGCGGAAACGCGCCGAACTCCGCCTGACCCTGCAAACTTCCCGCCGGATAAACCGTTTGCGCCAGCGCCGGCACGGCCAGACACAACACGCCGAACCCGGCACCGCCGAGTTTGCGCAGCACGGCACCAAACGACGACAACGGACGACGCATCACAGCCTCCTCTGGGGCGGGCGGCGCAACACCAAGGCCCGGCCACTGCGCCACGGGACATCGCGGAAAACGGCGGGACAAATTTCGCAGTTTACCAATTGCCTGCCAGCCCGACGGGGAAATCCCAGCCTCAGCCCGCCGACGTCGAGGAGCGGGACCGCGGCGCCAGCGTGCCGGAAAACCGCCGCGATGCCTTCGACACCGAAGGCCATGACGACCGGCTGATCGTGGCCGTTGCCGATAAATCACGCATCGTCGGCATGAAGCGCGTCGGCACCCATGAGGAATGCGTCGCGGTCGCCACCAAACCGTTGAAATGGCCGGACTCGCCGCGGGGGAAACAGGGATCAGCAGGCAAGAAAAAGCCAATCAGGAATGCCTTGGTGGGGAACACGAAACCGAACCAGCGCATCCGCATATGAGGTTCTTCAGAAACGCACCGATCTTGAGGGTATTCGCCTTTTATCAAACGGCTGTTTTTGCATCGCAAAAAATCCAAGCGGGGTCGGAGCACGGTTGCGGTAGTCCCAAAATGGGACTAAATTGCGATCGATGCGAGTGATTGCCGTGTCCGCCCTTCGAGCTTTCTGGGAGCGCCATCCCGACGCTGAGCAGCCGCTGAAGGCTTGGTATGAGGAGGCAACGCATGCGACCTGGACCCAGCCCGCCGACATCAAGGCGCAGTACCGCAGCGCCAGCGTGCTGAAGAACCGTCGCGTGGTGTTCAACATCAAAGGCAATGACTACCGGCTGATCGTGGCCGTTGCATACAAGTTGCAGATCGTCTACGTGAAGTTCGTCGGCACTCACAAGGAGTACGACGCAGTGGACGCCGAAACCATCGATGCGGCCTGACCGGCCACGGAGAAAAACATGGACATCCGCCCCATCCGCACCGAAGCAGACTACAAGGCCACGCTCAAAGAGATTTCTGCCTTGATGGAATCCGACCCTGATCCGGGCACGCCGGAGGGGGAGCGCCTGGACATCCTGGTCACGCTGGTGCAAGCCTACGAAGCCAAGCACGTGTCCATCACCGCGCCTGATCCGGTGGAAGCCATCAAATTCCGCATGGAGCAGAGCGGTCTGTCGGTCAAAGATCTTGAGCCGATCATCGGCAAAAGCAACCGCGTCTACGAAGTCCTGAACCGCAAGCGCCCGTTGACGCTGGCCATGATCCGACGATTGCACAAGAGTCTGGGTATCCCGGCCGACGTGCTGATTGCGCAGAGCGGCCAGGAACGCCGTCGAGTTGCGCTTCATCCAGCCGGGCAAGCCCGTGCAAAAGCTTGACTGAGAGCAAAAACTGCCGCTTCGCGCGAGTGCCTGTCGCGGCAGGGGTTTGCTGGCCTGACCCACATGCGCAGTGTCATCGACAATTGGCGCGACGACGATCATCACTGCCGGCCGCACAGCACCCTCGGGAATGTGCCGCCAGCACGCTGGCGACACATCGCAGCCCGCATCAACGACGATGCCAACCTTTGGACGCCGGATCGACGCGCGACGCAACCCGGGGGGTAGCGCAAAACTACTCCACGAACACACCTCTGGCTGCAGCCGGAACACCCCGAGAGCGGCGCACCGCAGGGGAAAACAAAACCCCCTAAGCTGTTGATTTCTTAGGGGGCTTTGGAGTGGGTGCGGAAAACTGCGGCCCAATGGCTGGTGGCGCTTCAGGGACTCGAACCCCGGACCTGCGGATTATGATTCCGTCGCTCTAACCGACTGAGCTAAAGCGCCTTGGGCAAAGAAGCTTTGCAGTATAGCGCATCATCGCTGGCTGAAAAGTGGTTGGCGTTTTTCCAGAAACGCCGCCATGCCTTCTTTCTGGTCGGCGGTGGCAAACAGCGCCTGGAACACCCGGCGCTCGAAGCGCAGGCCCTCGGCCAGCGGGGTTTCAAACGCACGGTTGACGCTTTCCTTGGCCAGCAGCACCGATGGCCGCGAATAGCCGCAGACCGTCTGCGCCATGGCCACGGCTTCGTCGAGAGCGCGCTCCAGCGGCACCACCCGCGCCACCAGGCCGCAGCGTTCGGCCTCGTGCGCGTCCATCATCCGCCCGGTGAGCACCAGATCCATGGCCTTGGCTTTGCCGATGGCGCGGGTCAGCCGCTGCGTGCCACCGGCGCCGGGGATGATGCCGATTTTGATTTCCGGCTGGCCGAACTGCGCGTTGTCGGCGGCGACGATGGTGTCGCACATCATCGCCAGCTCGCAGCCGCCGCCCAGGCAGTAGCCACGCACGGCGGCGATCACCGGTTTGCGCGTGGTCGTCACCGCCTCCCAGTTGCGCGTGATGAAGTCTTCGGTGAACGTGTCGGGAAAGGTTTTTTTCGCCATCGCGGCGATGTCGGCGCCGGCGGCGAACGCCTTGTCGCTGCCGGTGAGCACGATGCAGCCGATCTGCGTGTCGGCGTCGAAGGCCTTGAGCGCGGCTGCCAGCGCGTCCATCAGCGCATCGTTCAGCGCGTTGAGCTGCCTGGGCCGGTTGAGGGTGATGATGCCCACCGGGCCGCGGGTTTCGGTGAGAACGGGCGAGTCTGTGGGGGTGGAATCCATCGGTGTCTCCGGGTTGTCGTGAAATCCGCAGGGTAACTCGCTGCCGCGCGTCATGGCTCCCCGCCCAGCCAGTCGCGCCGGCGTCTGCGCTGCGCTGCCGTGGGTCTGTCGGCGGGGCGCAGCTGCACCCGCGCCGGCGGCAGCGCGAACCACGGCGTGTCGGTCTGCCGCAGCCGGTCCTGCCGCAGGCTGGTGAGTTGCCAGACGTCGCCGCGGCGTGCCAGCCCGTGTGCGCGTTCGATCACGGCCTTGCGCGCGCGCTCGCCGTTGAGCGCGACGATCACGTCGCCGGCGGCCAGCCCGGCGCGCTCGGCCCAGCCGCCGTGGCGCACCCGCTGCACGCTCAGCCAGCCGCCGGGCTGCTCCTGCACGGCAAGCCCGAGCGCGTCCAGGGCAGGGTCGGCCTCGGTCTGCCAGGTGATGCCGAAGGCGCGAAGCTGGGCTTGCAGCGGCGGCAGCTCGCAGCCGTGGACGTGACGGCGGAAGTAGCCGCGCCAGTCCAGGCCGCCGACCTCGCGCAGCAGCGCCGGCAGCGCGTCTTCGCCCACGCCCTGCGCGCGCAGCGGGGCGTCGTCGCGGCCGTAACGCGTCCACAGCAGCCGCATGACGTCGTCCAGGCTGGCCGCGCCGTGTTGCCGCAGCCGCAGGTCGATCGACAGCGCCAGCAGGGCGCCGAGCTGGTAGTAGCTCACGGTGGCGTTGGCGGTGTTTTCGTCCGGCCGGTAGAACTTGATCCAGGCGTCGAAACTGGCGTCGGCCACGCTTTGCACCTCGCGCCCAGCAGTGCGCAGCACGGCGCTCACGGTGCGCGCCACGCCGTCGAGATAGTGCTGCATGCTCAGCAGCCCGGCGCGGCGCAGCATCAGGTCGTCGTAGTACGCGGTAAAGCCCTCGAACAGCCAGAGCAGGGTGGTGGGGTTTTCGCGCTGCAGGTCGTAGGGGGTGAACGCCTGCGGCCTGATGCGCTTGACGTTCCAGGCGTGGAAGTATTCGTGGCTGCACAGGCCGAGAAACTCGCGGTAGTCGCTGTCCGCCTCTTTGCTGCGCGGATGCGGCAGGCTGCGGCGCGAACACATCAGCGCCGTGCTGTCGGCGTGCTCCAGGCCGCCGTAGCCGTCGGCCGTCGGCGCCACCAGAAACAGGTATTGCGCGAACGGCGCGCGCCGGCGCTGCGGCTCGAACAGGGCGATGTGCGCGCTGCACACCCGCTTGAGGTCGCGCACCAGCCGCGCGCCGTCCACCGCGCCGCGCAAGGTCTGGCCGCAGGCGATGGCCACGGTGTGCGCGGCGCCGCCGGCGCGAAACGTCAACCGCAGCAAATCGCCCATTTCCACCGGGTGGTCGATGAGCGCGTCGTAGTTTGCCGCCTGCCGCGTGCCAAAGCCCGCTGCGTCCACGTCCAGCGCGGGCAGGGTGGTGGCCACGCTCCAATGCGGCGCGAACGCCGGCGGCAGCAACTGCACGGTGTGCGGCGCATGCTCGTGGCCGCTTGCCGCCAGCAGCAGGCTGCTGGGGTTGAAAAACCCGCGGCAGTCGTCGAGGTAGGCGGTGCGCACCGACAGGTCGAACGCATAGACGGTGTAGCGCAGCGTCAGCGCGCCGCGGCAGGGCGCGGCGCGCCAGCGGTTTTTGCCGGTCTTGTCGATCGCCACCGCCTTGTCGCCGCACCACGCCTGCACCCGCAGCACATGGCGGGAGAACTCGCGCACCAGATAGCTGCCGGGAATCCACACCGGCAGCCAGAACTCCTGCCCGGCCGGCGCGGGGTTGGCCAGCCGCAGCTCGACGGCGAAGTGGTGCGCCTGCGCATCGGCGCAGCGCACGCGGTAGTGCGGGCCGTCGGCGGTGCTGCCGCGGTGCGTGCGGGCAGAACACGGCGGTGCGGCGTCGGAAGCAGGGGCGGTCGGTCGGGTCATGGTGTTGCCTGGCGCAGACGAATCGGCCCGACAGTGGCGCAACAACGCGCTGCGCGCCGATTCGCATGTGAAGGTTGCAGAACCCATGCTAACCTGATGGAAACGTTCAAACCCGAGAGATCCTTCCCAACCCTGCAGCGGCACAGCCATCGTGGAACGCGACGTCTTTTCTGAAATTGCTGCGCATGCGGGGGCCGGATCGCCCGCGCTGGTCTACCAGCCGCAGGTGAGTTTTCCCTCGGGGCAGGTCATCGGCCTGGAAGTGCTGTTTCGCTGGCGCGCCGACGACGCGCCCAAGCGCCACTCGCCGCTGATGTTTCTGCCGCAGCTCACCCCGGCGCAAACCAGCGAGCTGTTTTTCTGGGTGATGGAAGAGGCGGTGTCCGAAGCCCGCGTGCTGTCGAACTGGACGGGGTGGAACGGCTACGTCTCGGTGAACATCGAGGCCGACCAGATCGGCGACCCGGCGCTGATCGAGCACATCAACACCACCATCCAGCGCTACTCCTGGGCGCCCGAGCGGCTGATGGTCGAAGTCACCGAACGCCGCGCCATTCCGGCCTTCCCCAGCGTCGGGCGCAACGTGCAGTCGCTGCGCCGAGCCGGGGTGCGCGTGGCGATGGACGACTTCGGCGAGGGGTACGCCTCGTTCGAGTACCTCAAAATCCTCGATCCGACCGACATCAAAATCCCCGCCAGCTTCACCGCCGACATCACCAAAGACCTGCGCAACGCCGAAATCGTGCGCGCGCTGGTGGAGTTTTCGCGCCGCCTGTCGATCCACGTCGTCGCCGAAGGCGTGGAAACGCGCGAATGCGCCGCCGCGCTGCACAGCCTGGGTTTGAGCAGCATGCAGGGCTATCTGTTTGGCGAGCCGCGCGAGCTCGAAGAATGGGCGCAACTGCTGCGCCAGCCGGGGGCGACGGTGCTGCAGCCGGGGGGCGGGTGAGGCTGGCGCGGCGCGTTGCGATTTGAAGCACTTTGCCTGCCGCTTTGCCGCCATGATGGTGCGACAACAGCAAG
>JBFXEK010000013.1:0-11448 GCA_050180155.1 Thiomonas sp.
TCGGCATCGTCCAGGGCGGCATGTTCGAGCATCTGCGCGACGCGTCGCTCGCCGGCCTGGTCGCGCTGGACCTGCCGGGATACGCCATCGGCGGCTTGAGCGTGGGAGAGCCGAAGGACGATTTTTTGCGGCTGCTGCGCCACACCGCGCCGCGGCTGCCGGCGGACAAGCCGCGTTACCTCATGGGTGTGGGCACGCCCGAAGACCTGGTCGAAGGCGTGTGCGCCGGCATCGACCTGTTCGACTGCGTCATGCCCACGCGCAACGCGCGCAACGGCCATCTGTTCACCCGCTACGGCGATCTGCGCATCCGCAATGCGCGGTACAAGCTGGACGAACGTCCGCTCGACGACACCTGCACCTGCGCCACCTGCCGCCGGTTTTCGCGCGCCTACCTGCACCACCTCGACCGCTGCGGCGAAATGCTCTTTGGCATGCTCGCCACCACGCACAATCTGCACTACTACCTGCAGCTCATGCGCGAAATGCGTGCCGCGCTCGACGCCGGCACGTTCGACGCCTTCGTCACCCGGTTTTACGCCGACCGAGCGCGCGGGGTGTGAGCGGTCGGCGCAGTTCGTCGTCTGCGCGCAGGTGCGGCGAGGGGCGAATCGCCGACCCCGAAGGCCGGTCCGCAGCGTTGGAGCGCCGCGCGTCTGCGCCCACCGTGTTGCGCGGCGCAGGCCGGCTGAGTCGGTTTGGCTCGGCGTGCTTGGCGTTTACTCGACGATCGCGCCGTAGCCCTCGTCGGTCACGGCTTTGACCAACGCTTCGGGCGCCGCGCTGGTTTGCACCGTGGCGCGGCCGCTGGCCAGATCGACCTGCACGTCCTGCGTTCCGGCAACGGCCTTGAGCGCCTGCGTCACCGCGGCGACGCAGTGGCCGCAGCTCATGCCGGTGATGTGGAGTTGGACGGTTTCCATCGGGTTTCTCCTCGGAAATGGAGCGATCAGACGGCGCGCTGCAGCGCATCGCGCGCTTGCATCAGTTTGGCGCAGACCTCTTGGGCGATGGCGTGCACTTCGGCTTTGTCGATCAGCCCGAGCACCGCTGTCGGGTTCATGAAATCGACCACGATCTGCCCGCTGGCGGCATCTTCGCGCACCACGACATTGCACGGCAGCAGCGCGCCGATGTGCGGGTCCAGATCCAGCGCCTGCATCGCGTAACTGGGCGCGCAAGCGCCGAGGATGCGGTAGCGCGGCCGCTCGGCGCCGAGCTTGGCCTTGAGCGTGGCCGAGACGTCGATGTCGCTGATGATGCCAAAGCCTTGCGCTTTCAGCGCTTCGGTGGTGCGGGCGAGCACGTCGTCGAAGCTGCTGGACGACTGGGCGGAAAACACGATCGAGGGCATGATGAGTCCTTTCAGCTCGAATGGGCGGGCGACGGCGCGAGCGCCATAGGCGCATCGGCGCGCGGCCAGGGCGCACGCCAGGGAGAAAAACGGCGCAGCCGCAGGCTGTTGCCGAGCACGAACACCGAAGACAGCGCCATCGCCACCCCGGCGGCCATCGGGTGCAGGTGCACGCCCCAAGGCGCGGCGACTCCTGCGGCCAAGGGAATGAGCACCACGTTGTAGCCGAACGCCCAGAACAGGTTGCCGTGGATGGTGCGCAGGGTGCGGCGGGCGATGTCCATCGCGGTGGGCAGCGCGGCCAGATCGCCGCGCGTCAAGCTGACGTCGGCGGCTTCGATCGCCACGTCGGTGCCGGCAGCCAGCGCCAGCCCGACGTCGGCCCGCGCCAGCGCCGGGCCGTCGTTCAGCCCTTCGCCCACGAACGCCACGCGCCGCCCCTGCGCCTGCAGCGCGGCGACGATGCTCGCCTTGTCCGCCGGCAGCGTGTCGGCGTGCACCTCGGTTTCGGGCACGCCGATTTGCCGCGCCACCGCCAGCGCGGTGCGCGCCGCATCGCCCGTGACCAGGCCGACGCGCAGCCCGCGCTGCCGCAGCGCTTGGACTACCGCGGCGGCCTCGGGCTTGACCGGGTCGGAAATGCCAAACGCCGCCACGCACGCGCCCTCGCGCGCCAGCAGCACCACCGTCTGCCCTTGGGCTTGCAGCGCGTCGGCTGCCGCAGCGAATTGCCCGAGCGCCACGCCTTCGCGCTGCAGCAGCCGCGGCGCGCCCAGCAGCAGCGGCTGGCCGTCGATGCTGCCGCGAACGCCGTAGCCGGGAATCGCGGCAAAGTCGTCGACACTCGGCAGCGTCAATCCCTTTTGCGCCGCGGCGGCGCGCAGCGCCCGCGCCAGCGGGTGCTCGGAGTCGGCTTCGAGCGCCGCGGCAAGCCGCAGTGCCGCGTCGGGGTCGGCGGCGTGCAGCGCGGTCAGCGAAGGTCGTCCGACGGTGACCGTGCCGGTTTTGTCCAGCAGCACGGTGTCCACCCGCGACAGCGTCTCCAGCGCCTCGCCTTTGCGAAACAGCACGCCGAGCTCCGCGGCGCGGCTGCTGCCGACCAGAATCGCCGCCGGCGTGGCCAGCCCCATCGCGCACGGGCAGGCGACCACCAGCACCGCCACCGCCGCGACCAGCGCCGCCGCGGCGTCGCCGGTGAGCAGCATCCACGCCGCAAAGCTCGCCGCGGCCACGGCCAGCACCAAGGGGGTGAATACCGCGACCACGCGGTCGGCCACGCGCTGCACCGGCAGCTTGCCGGTCTGCGCGTTTTCCACCAGCCGCACGATCTGCGCCAGCACCGCGTCGGCTCCCAGCGCGCTGACCTCGACCACCAGCCGGCCTTCGGCGTTGACCGTGCCGCCGACCACCGCGTCGCCCACACCGCGGCGCACCGGCAGCGGCTCGCCGCTGAGCATCGATTCATCGACGTGGCTCTCGCCCTCGACCACCCGGCCGTCCACCGGCACGCGCTCGCCCGGTCGCACCAGCACGCGCTCGCCCAGCCGCAGCGCGGCGATCGGCACCGCCTGCGTGCTGCCGTCGGCCTCCAGCCGCGTGGCCTCCTTGGCCTGCAACCGCAGCAGGCGGTGGATCGCCGCCGAGGCGCGGCCCTTGGCGAGTTCTTCCAGATACTTGCCGGCCAGAATCACCGCGACGACCACCGCCGCCGAGTCGAAATACACATGCCGCGACTCGGCCGCGAACCCTTGCGGCGCCAGCAGCACCGCGGCGCTGTACGCCCAGGCCGCGCCGGTGCCGGTGGCCACCAGCGAGTTCATGTCCGGCGACAGATGGCGGTAGGCGATCGCCCCGGTGCGGAAAAATCGCCGCCCCGGGCCGAACAGCACCGCCGTGGTCAGCACGAACTGCACCCCGTCCCAAAAGCGCGGCACGGGCGCGGCCCGCAACAGCAGCGCGTCGAACCCCGGCCAGGCCATCGGCAGCATCGCCAGCAGCAGCACCGGCAGCGCCAGCGCGGCGGCCAGCAGCACGTCGCGGCGCAGCCGCGCCAGGCTTTGCGCGTGCGCGGCGGCGCTGGCGTCTTCGGCGGCGCTGCCGGCATCGACCGGGCGCGCGCCGTAGCCGGCCGCAATCACCGCCTGCGCCAGCGCGTCGGCGTCAGTCGCTGCCGGCAGGTAGCGCACCTGCGCGCGCTGGGTCGCCAGGTTGACGGTGGCCGCCAGCACCCCCGGCTGCCGGCGCAGCGCGCGCTCCACCCGCGCCACGCAAGACGCGCAGGTCATGCCCTCGACGTCCAGCGTCGCCTCGGCGGTCACCGGGGTATAGCCGGCGGCGGCCACCGCATCGACCAGCGCTTGCGCGCTGGCCGCCTGCGGCGCCAAGCGCACCTCGGCTTGCGCGGTGGCCAGGTTCACGCTGGCTGCGGCCACGCCCGGCACCTTGCGCAACGCGCGCTCGACACGGGCGCTGCAAGACGCGCAGGTCATGCCGTCGACGCCCAGGCGCAGGGCTGGCGTGGCGGCGCCAGCCGGCTGCGCCACCGCCGGCGCGGGCGTGGCGACAGCGGTCGGCTCGACCGGGCAGGCTGTCGGCTTGGAGTCAACCATCGGCGTGCTCCAGCGTCTGCCCTTGCAACGCAGCGAGGATCGGGCAGTCGGTGTTCGGGCCGTGGCCCGGACAGGCCGCCAGCAGGCTTTGCAGGCCGTCGCGCAGGTGCTGCAGGTCGTGGATTTTGCTGTCGATTTCCGCCAGTCGCTGCGCCGCGATCGCCCGCACCGCGCCCATATCGGCCTCGGGCCGGGCGTGCAGCGCCAGCAGTTCGCCGATGTCGGCGAGAGAAAACCCCAGCGCCTGCGCGCGGCGGATGAAGCCAAGCCGCTGCAGCGCGGCGGCGGTGTACAGCCGGTAGCCGCTGGCGCTGCGCGCCGCCGGGGCAAGCAGCCCGAGGCGCTCGTAATGCCGTAGGGTCTCGGCGCCCAGGCCGGCGCGTTGCGCCAGCTCGCCGATGGTCAGGCGGGCGGGTTCGGTCTGTGACGGGGTGGGCATGGACGGGGCCGGAAGAGGAACGCAAACTCGACCCGCGCAACTTTACACCTTACTTGAGGCTTTAGGGTTGTAGGGGATTCACCGGTCTGCGCCCGCGCTGGCGCGGTCAGTGCAGCGTGGGCTTGCGGCGCAGCAGCCAGCGGACGAAGTGCCGGGCGTAATCCGGCTGCAGCCAAACCAACCAGCCGACTACCACGGCGTTGCCCAACGCCACCGTCAGCAGCAGCAGCGGCACGCCGCTGCCCAGGGTGAGCAGCGTGGCACAGTACGCGGCGCAGGCGATCATGAACAGGGCGTTGATGATGTTGTTCGCCGCGATCACCCGGGCGCGGTGGGTTTCGGTCACGGCGTGCTGCACGTAGGCGTACAGCGGCACGCTGTACAGCCCAGCGCTGGCGGAAATGAGCAACAGGTCGGCCATGATGCGCCAGTGCGCGCGCTGCTGCAAAAACGGCGCCAGCGTCTGCAGCCGCCCGTCGACCGGCAGGTGGCGCGTGGCGAAATACAGATCGACGCCGAACAGCGTCATACCGGCGGCACCGAGCAGCATCAGGCCGATTTCCACCCGGCCGTGCGCCAGCCATTCGCACGCCACCGAGCCCAGGCCGATGCCCAGGGCAAAAATCACCAGCAGCAGCGACGCCACCGCTTCGCTGCCGTGCACCACCTCGCGGGTGAACACCGGGAACTGCGTCAGGTAGGCGACGCCGTAAAACCACATCCACGACACCGCGAGCAAGGCGACGAGCACGCTGCGGTCGGCAGCGGCCAGTCGCAGGCTGCGCAGCGTCTCGCTCAGCGGGTTCCAGCGGATGCGCCGGTCGCGCGTCAGCGGCGGGGTGTGCGGCACGAACCGCGCCGCGCTCCATCCCGCCAGCGCGACCAGCAAGCAGGCGATGCCGGCGAACACCGGGCCCTGCGGATACGTCATCAGCACGCCCCCGGTCAGGCTGCCGAGCAGGATGGCGACGAAGCCGCCCATTTCGGTCATGCCGTTGCCGCCGGTGAGTTCGGCGGTGTGCAGATGCCGCGGCAGATAGGCGAACTTGACCGGGCCGAACAGCGTCGAATGCAGCCCCATGCCGAACACGCAGACCAGCAGCAGCGGCACGTTGACGCTGACGAAGCCCCACAGCGCCGCGAACATGATGGCGATTTCAAACGTTTTGATGCGGCGGATGAGCACGCCCATGTCCATTTTGTCCGCCAATTGCCCGGCGGTGGCCGACAGCAGGATGAACGGCAGCACGTACAGCGCGGCGATGAGGTTGACCATCAGCCCGGCGGGCAGCCCGGTCTGCGCCGTGCTGCGGTAGGTCACCAGCATGGTGAGGGCGAATTTGAGCAGGTTGTCGTTGCCGGCGTTGGTGAACTGCGTCCAGAAATACGGCGCGAAGCGGCGTTGGCGCAGCAGGCTGAACTGGTTGATCGACGCAGGCGGATCGGGCGGGCTGGGCGGCGGCATGCGGCAGGGCGGGCAAACGCAAAGCCGCCCATGTTCGCATACCGCAGCGGGCCGTGCCCCTGGCGGGTCAGCGCTGCCGCGCCCAGGCGAGAAAACGCCGGCCGTACAGCGGCTGGCGCCAGACCAGCCACAGCGCCGCCAGCGCGTTGAGCAGCGCCACGCTCAGCAGCAGCGCGGGCACGCTCACCCCGGCGGCCAGCAGCGCGGCGCAATAGCCTGCGCACACCACCATGTAAATCGCGTTGAGGATGTTGTTCGCCGCGATCACCCGCGCGCGGTGCGTCACCGGCGTGTGGTGCTGGATCAGCGCGTACAGCGGCACGCTGTACACCCCGGCGCTGGCCGAGAGCAAAAACAGATCGACCATCACCCGCCAATGCGCCGGGTCGTGCACGAAGGCCGCCACTGCCTGCAGCGCGCCGGGGTGCGGCAAGTGCCGCACGGCAACGAACAGATCGACGCCGAAGGCCGTCATGCCGATGGCGCCCAGCGGCACCAGGCCGATCTCCACCCGGCCACGGGCCAGCCATTCACAGGCCACCGAGCCCAGCGCGATGCCCACGGAAAACACCGCCAGCAGCAGCGACGCCACGGCTTCGTCGCCGCCGAGCACGTCTTTGGCGAACACCGGGAACTGGGTGAGAAAGGCCACGCCGTAGAACCACATCCACGAAATCGCCAGCAGCGCCTGCAGCACCGTGCGGTCGGCCGCGGCCAATTTGAGGTTGCGCGCGGTTTCGGTCAACGGGTTCCAGTTGATGCGCAGCTGCGCATCGACCGGCGGCGTCGTCGGGATGAAACGCGCTGCCGTCCACCCCAGCAGCGCCACCGCCAGGCAGGCCAGCCCGGCCAGCAGCGGGCCGCGCGCAAACGTCATCAGCAGCCCGCCGGCGAGATTGCCCAGCAGGATGGCGACGAAGGTGCCCATCTCGGTCATGCCGTTGCCGCCGGTGAGTTCGGCCGTGCTCAGGTGTTGCGGCAGGTAGGCGTACTTCGCCGGGCCGAACAGCGTGGAATGCAGCCCCATGCCGAAGGCGCAGGCCAGCAGCGCCGGGAGGTTCGCCGTGACGAAACCCCACAGCGCCAAGGCCATGATGGCGATTTCCAGCGTTTTCACCCGCCGCATCAGCACGGCCTTGTCGAACTTGTCGGCCAGTTGCCCGCTGGTGGCCGAAAACAGCACGAACGGCAGGATGTACAGCGCGGCAATCAAGTTGACCATCAGCCCGGTGGACACGGCTGTGGCGCCCTCGGCGCGGTACGCCACCATCACGGTGAAGGCGAACTTGAACAGATTGTCGTTGCCGGCACCGCCGAACTGCGTCCAGAAAAACGGGGCGAAACGGCGCTGGCCGAGCAGGGCGAACTGGTTGGGGCGGGAGGCGTCGGGCATGGTCTGTGGTCTGGGGCAAAAGAGACGACTTTCGCATGATGGCACAGCCGCACGGCGCTGTTGCCGCTAGGCAGCGGAGTTCACGGGATGAAAGTGATATGCTTAAAACACGTTTTCAGGGCGGGGCGAAACTCCCCACCGGCGGTATGCGGCCTTGCGCTGCGAGCCCGCGAGCGCCCGGAATCTCCGGGGTCAGCAGATCTGGTGCGATGCCAGGGCCGACGGTTACAGTCCGGATGAAAGAAGACGAATCACGCAAGTTCGGCCGACAGGTCGGCTGCCTGCGTGCGCCTTGAAGCGTTCCCGATGAACTCGACAGGAGCGTTTCCCATGTTTTCTACACGACAAGACTCGACTGCTGCCACGCGCGATTCCGCAGCTGTCGCGCGGGTGCGCATCGCACTCGATGCCATGCGCAAGGGCGTCCCGGTTTTGCTGCAGGACGACGCAGACCGGGAAGACGAGGCCGATCTGATCGTTGCGGCTTCCCGGATTTCGGAGCGGACGATGGCCATGCTGATCCGCGAATGCAGCGGCATCGTCTGTCTGTGCCTGACCGCGCCACACACGGACCGCCTCGGCCTCAAACCCATGGTCGAACACAATCGCAGCCGTCACGGCACGGCGTTCACAGTGTCGATCGAGGCGCGCGACGGCGTGAGCACCGGCGTCTCCGCGTCCGACCGCGTGCGCACCATCCAGGCGGCTATCGCCCACGGTGCCCAGCCCGGTGACGTCGTCAGCCCCGGCCATGTCTTTCCGCTGATCGCGAGAGAAGGCGGCGTTCTGACACGGCGCGGTCATACGGAAGGCGCGGTCGACCTTGCCGAACTCGCCGGCCTCGACCCGGCCGCCGTGCTGTGCGAATTGATGAATCCCGACGGATCGATGGCCCGCGGCGCCGAAGTCGCCCGCTTCGCTGCGCTTCATGGGCTGCCGCTGGTGCGTATCGCCGATCTGGTGGCGGTGCGGCGCATCCCGGATCACATCGCCCGTCTTGCGCCATAGATCCCGGCGAGCACCAGACTGGCGCCGACCAATTGTCCCGCGGTGAGCGCTTCGCCCAGCAGCACCCAGGCGTAGACCACGGCCATGGCCGGCTGCACCAGCAGTCCGACCGACGACAGCGTCGGGTGCAGCCGCCGCACGGCGTAGGCGATGACCACCTGCCCGCCGATCTGCACCAGCAGCGCCAGCGCGACCATCCACGCCCAGCCGATCGTCGCGCTCGGCCACATCCGCCCTTCGGCGACGGCGAAGGGCAGCAGCACGACTGCGGCCAGCGAGGTCACCGTGGCCATCAACGGCGCGGTGGCCAGCCGCTGCCGCGCCTGCTGCACCCCCACCTGGTACGCGGCGTAGAACACCGCCGACAGCAGGCCGCTGGCGTCGCCCAGCAGCGCGCGCGAGTGGCCGAAGTTCGGCCCGATCATCAGCGCTGCGCCGCCGACGGCGGCCAGCAGCCCGGCGGCGAACACCGGCTGCGGCGCGCGCCGCGTCAGCGCCCAGAACGCCAAGGTGATGAGCACCGGGGCGAAGTTCGACTCCAGCGTGGCGTTGCCCACTGCCGTCCAGATCACCGCGAGGTGGAAAAACACCAAGTCGAGCGCGAACATCGCCGCGGCGAATGCGGTCAGCGCCGCCGTGCTCCAGCCGGCCAGCGGCGCCGGTGGCGCGGCGCGGCGGCTGAACCACTGCGGGCTCGCCGCCGCGGTCGGCACCGGAGCGTGCGAGCGCCGGGCAGCCAACAGCGCCCAAGAGATGAGCAGCGGTGCGGCCAGAGCCATGCGCCAGAACGCGCTGGCGAACGGACCGAGGTTGGCCGTGGTGTCGGCCAAGCGCACGAACACCCCGGCCAGGCCGAGCACCGCGCCGCCGGTGAGCAGAACGAGGAAATCCATGCGGCATTGTCGCCTGCCGCGCGCGCTGCCGTCGGCGACTTCAGCGCGGCTTGAGCGCGTCTTCCACCGTCTCGCCCGGTCGCCACGGGCGGCCGAGTTGCGCTTCGATGTACTCGCGGATGAGCCGGCGCACCACCTGCGACGGAGTTTGATCCTCGCGCGCGCAGAGGTGCTCGAACACCGCTTTTTTCTGCGGGTCGATCAACACAGTGAGCCGGCTGGTGCGTTGTTCCATTCCAATGCAAATGGGATTAACATTTCACGCACATCTTATGTGAATAAGATTTTCACGCAACCCCGCCATGCCTGACTCCATGTTGCTTCCCGTCGCCCTTGGCGTGGCCACTGCCTGGGTGCTGATGGGGTTGGCCGGGTTCGTTCACCCGCGCTCGGTGCGCTGGGTGGCGCGGGGGATTTTTCCGCTGGGCGCGCTGGGCGGCCTGGTGATGGCCGCCGTCGGGCTGCAGGCGTTGTTCGTCCCGGCGCAGCAGCTGGTGCTGCCGGTGGGCCTGCCCGAACTGCCGGTGCACTTGCGGCTGGACGCGCTGTCGGGGTTTTTCCTGCTGCTGCTGGGCTTGGCCAGCGCCGGCATCTCCACGTTTGCCGCCGGCTATTTCCGCGAAGGCGAGGGCACGGCGCCGGGGCTGCTGGGCATGCAGTACCACGTGTTTCTCGCCGCGATGAGCCTGGTGCTGCTCGCCGCCGACGCCTACAGCTTCATGCTGGCGTGGGAGGTCATGGCGATGGCGTCGTATTTCCTCGTCATTTCGCAACACCGCATCGCCGAAATCCGCAGCGCCGGGTACGTCTACCTGCTGCTGGCGCACCTGGGGGCGATCGCGTTGCTGCTGTGCTTCGGCGTGATGATGCAGGGCGGCGCCGCCGGGTTGACGTTTGCCGCGATGCGCACGGCGCACCTGTCGCCGGCGTGGGCCAGCGTGGCCTTCGGCCTGGCGGTCGTCGGCTTTGGCGCCAAGGCCGGGCTGGTGCCGCTGCACGTCTGGCTGCCCGAGGCGCACCCCGCGGCGCCTTCTCCGGTGTCGGCGCTGATGAGCGGGGTGATGCTCAAGACGGCGATCTACGGCCTGCTGCGCGTCAGCCTCGATCTGCTGCCCGCGCCGCAATGGTGGTGGGGTGTGCCGCTGCTGGCGCTGGGGCTGTTCGGCGCGCTGTTCGGCGTGCTGTTTGCCGCGGTGCAGACCGATATGAAGCGGCTGCTGGCGTATTCGTCGATCGAGAACATCGGCATCGCCTTTACCGCGCTCGGGCTGACGCTGGTGTTCCGCGGCTCGGGGCTGCCGCTGCTGGCGGCGCTGGCGCTGGCGGCGCTGCTGTACCACGTGCTCAACCACGCGTTTTTCAAAAGCCTGCTGTTTCTTGCCACCGGCTCGGTGCTGCACGCCACGCACGAGCGCAGCCTGGGCCATCTGGGCGGGCTGCTGCGGCGCATGCCGTGGGTGGGGTGGACGGCGCTGATCGGCACGCTGGCCATCGCCGGGCTGCCGCCGCTCAACGGCTTCATCGCCGAATGGCTGCTGCTGCAGGCGTTTTTGTCCACGCCGCAGATTCCGCAGGCGTTTTTCAACCTGCTCATCCCGCTGGGCGCGGCGGTGCTGGTGCTCGCCGGCGCGCTGGCCGGGTACGTGATGGTCAAGTTCTACGGCGTGATCTTCCTCGGCCGGCCGCGCGAGGCGCAGCTCGCCGCGGCGCACGACCCCGGCTGGCTGGAGCGCGCCGGGCTGGTCTGGCTGGCTGCGGGCTGCATCCTGCTCGGGGTGCTGCCCGGCGTGGTGCTGCAGGGCATCGATGCGGTCAGCCGCCTGCTCATCGGCCGACCGCTGGCGCAGGCCGGCGATTGGCTGTGGCTGGTGCCGGTGTCGCCGCAGCGCGCGGCGTACAGCCCGCTGATCGTGCTGCTCGTCGGCCTGCTGGTCATCGGGCTGACGACCCTGGTCACCCACCGCCTCTATTCGGGGCGCAGCCGGCGGGCTGCGGCGTGGGACTGCGGCGCGCCGAACCTGACGGCGCGCATGCAGGACACGGCCGAGGGCTTCGGCCAGCCGATCCGGCGCATTTTCGACCCGTTTTTCCAGACCCACGTCGAATTGCCGCGGCCTGACGACGCCGCGCCGCGTTACCGCGTGACCGTGGACGACCGCTTCTGGGCGCAGGTGTACACGCCGCTGGCGCAGGCGGTGCTGTGGGTCGCGCGGCAGGCCGGGCGCATCCAGCAGGGCAAGATCTCGGTCTACCTGCTCTACAGTTTCCTCACCCTGCTGGTGTTGCT
>JBFXEK010000014.1:0-11139 GCA_050180155.1 Thiomonas sp.
CAACCTTATCCGGACTTCACGATGGCCACCCCCATCACCAGGGACGACCGGTGCGGTGAGCTGCTCCGGGCTACGCCCTTCGCAGCTCACCGCATCAAAGACTTACACCACGCCCGGGGACATTACCTGCGCCCCTGCACGGACTCTGCGGAGTGGGGACAACTGGTCATGGCCGCACCAAGCCAAGCGATCCAGAACCGCAAGGCAAGCGCCCCCCTCTGAGGTGTCAACACCCGCAGAACCGAAAAAAGGGAAGGGGGAAGGGTCAGGCGGTCGCTATCGCCTGCCGCGCCTGGTCGCGCAGCCGGTCCAGATACTCGGCCACGAGGCGGGTATCGGCGCAGCGCAGCTTTTCATCTACATACGTCGGCAAATCCAGCTTGCCTTGAGCGAGGCGGGCATGCAGCGTCCCGCTCGCCAGGCCCAGCGCAGCCCCGATCTGCTCCACTGACATGCGCGGCCCGTATTTCTCGAAAAGCATCATGGTGGTGAACATGCTCATGATCTGGCCCCCTCGTCGTCGCCGTATTGGCCTGCGCCGCATCCGATCGCGCTCGTCTCGCCGTCGATGGTGTCACGCAACTCCGCCAGTCGGTAGCCCAGATCACGCACGATCAGCGCCATGCCCTCGATGCGGAAAGCCACCTTGCGGCCCTTGCGGCCGCCGAACGAGGCCACGTCCTGCGCAATGAGCTTCATCACGTCCGCCGTGCAGATCGCAATCCACTCCATCGGGCGGGTTTCAGAGTCCACCACGTTCGCCATGTCGCTGATGACGACATCCAAGCCCCGGAAGTCCTGCGCCGCGGCTGTGGCGGGGGCAGGGCGGGGCGTCGGCTCCGGGCCAAGCGCAGGCGCATCCGGGCGCGATTCGAGCCACGAGACTGCCTCAGTACAGGCATCGGCGTACTCGTCGGCGGGATACACGCCTCCGCCGACCTCCGCCCCATCCTCAAGCAGACGCAAGCGCCATCCGCCGCCCAGATCGGCGCTGCGGGGTGTGATGGTGTATTCGTAGTGCCCGGCTTTGCCGGTGGTGACCGGAAAACCGTGGGAAACGTCGTCGGGCGCTTGGCCCGGCAGGCCCTTGCGGCCCTGTGGTGTGGTCATGGTGATGCTCCTAGCTTGACGGTATCGAACCGCCGCCCGCTGTCAAACGGGTGAGGCGGAACCTGACGGGTTGACAGACCGGGCTAGGACCGGCGAGCCTCGCGGCTCCCCATCAGGCCCGCCCCATAAGGGCAAAACCTGACGCGCAAAACAAAGGCCGCTGGGTGCTGTCGTTCAGACAATCACGGCGCGGCCTGCTGCTTGCGCCTAGCTTCCGGGCTGTCAAACCCGATCTCTTGCGAGACAACGCAAACATAAGCGAACCCCGGCGCGCTGTCAAGCGCCGGGTTCACTTCTGGAAAATATCGCCTTCCAGCGCCCGGTAAATCGCCATGTTGATGACGGCTGCGCGGGCCAGGCCGGTGCGTCTGGCTGCCTCATCGACCTGGCGCAGCAGGTCGGGCGCAATGGTCAAGGTGATCTGCCGCTTGCGGCCCTTGGGGACGCCCTTTTCATAGGCCAGCGGCGCAGCCTTGCCCGCGTCGGGTGCGCTCTGAATGAAGGCATCCTGCGCGGCGCTGGCCGGGACGGTCTTGGGCTTGGGCTGTATGGACATGAAAAGGCTCTCGTTAGGCGATTATTTGAATATTCTTTGGATATTAAAAAGAGATGAAACAAGCTGTTCCATCTCGGCTATCGCCTTCGGGTCGCGGGGTGTCTGCTCGGACACGGCCAGGCCCGCGCCCCCGGCATTGCTGAACGCCTTGCGCCGCCTGATCGGGGCAGCCAGATACTCGAACTGCGGCACATCGGCCACGGCTGCCGCCGCGTCAGCGTTGTCGGCTGAGTGCTCGCCGGGGTCGGCCTGGTTCATCACGGCGACGGCGCGCAGGCCGTCGCGGACGCTCCGAGCCTCATCCACCAGTGCGGCCATGTCATCGAGCGCCCACACGTCATAGGAACGCGGAGCGAACGGCACCAGCAGCACATCGGACAAGATCAGCGCTGCCCGTAGCGCGGTCGAATCACGCCCCCCGGCGTCGATGATGATCTCTTGCCACTTGCCCCGCTGCTGCTGTACCTGGCCGCGCAGGGCCGGGCCGTCGGCGTATTGCGCGCAGGCAACTCCCGGTTGCCGAGCGCTCTCGGCCCGTGCGGCAATGGCCGCCGCCGCCGTGCCCTGACGGTCGCCGTCGATCAGCCACACGTCGCGCCCGGCCAAGGCGCGGGCGATAGCAATCTGAACGGCCAGTGTCGTTTTGCCGACTCCGCCCTTGGTGTTGCCGACAGTAAGAATCACAGTTGCCCCTCGAAAGGATATTAAAAGGACATTAAAAGGATATTAAAAGACAGTGCAAACCACCTTGTCAGCGCTCCATGCCCCTGTCGCGCTGCCGCTCTTTCGCCGCCCCGCCCACCTCCTGCATGAACCCCGCATAGCGCCCGCCGAGCGCCTTGCGGCTGTGCGCGTTCGCTGCGGCCACGTCCCCGCCCTGCTGCTCGATGCGCTCCATGCCCTGCATCCAGTCCTGCACGGCGCGGGTGCGCGCCGCGCCGGTCTGGGCCTGCTGCCAGGCGACCAGCGCCGCATCGACTGCCCGCATTTCGGGCGGGCCAGTCTCGGCCTGCGGATTCAAGGGCTTGGCGACTTCCCGGGCCGACTTCTCCACAGTCTGCGGGGACAACTGCTGCGGGCGCTGCATGCGTTGCTTTTCATCCTGCACCACGGCCTGCAAATCGGTATCCATGACCTCGATGCCCAGCCGCACCGCCTGCCGTGCCGCCCGTTCGCGGAACTCGCTGCTGCCGGTGATGTCCACCTTGCCGCCATACTTCTGCGCGGCCAGACGCAGGGCCGCTTCCAGACTGTCATCCCCCTTGTCGTGCATCACGATGCGCGGGCCGGTGTCGGTGAACCTGTCCCGCCCCTGTGCGTCGCGGTACAGCACGAGCTGCCGCTTGCGGTCGATCTCGGCTTCCAGTCCGGCCAGGGTGAGCTTGCGCAGTGGGTCGAGTTCTTCGCCCTCAATGCCGTCGATCTGCTGGTTCTTCTTGCGTTGCTCGCGGTAGCGGATGCCGCGCAGCGCAGCCTGCGCCGCTTCATCCCCCTGCGCTGCTTCTCGCTCCAGCCACTTGCGCCACACCTCCTGTTTGGGCAATTTGGCCGACAGCGCCTTGCGCTCTGCCGCCTGGCGCTTCTGCAAGGCTTCGCGCTGCTGCGCCGCTCTGAGCGCCCACAAGGATTGCCCTACAGCCTGTAGCTGCCCCCCTTGCCGCGCCTGCGCCGTCATCGCCTTGCGCTCCTCGCGCAACTGGACGGCCAGCGCCGCGCGCTCGGCGCGATGCTGCTGCACCAGGTCGGCCCTTTGCTTCGGCCTGTCCTGCCGCGCCGCCTCCTGCTCGGCCTTGAACCGCGCCGCCAGCGCCTTGCGCGCCGCTGACCGCTCCAATCGCCGCGCCATCCGATCATCAACGCTCAACCCGCGCACTGGCCCATCCGCCTGCGCCGACAACCGGCCCGCATCGAGTAACTTCTGATAGTTCACCGAGGCCGCAGGCAGTTTGTCCGGCGGGGGTTGCCAAGGGCCAAGGCGCTTTTCCAGTTCCGCCTTGCTCGCCCAGCGCCCCAGCTGAGACGCCTTGGCCGCAAGCGTGCGCCCATCATCGAGCCGGGTCGTGACCACCATCCCCGAACCCTTCGGCTCGATGCGTAGACCATACTTCGCCGCCTGCTGATGCAGCCGCTCCCACGTCACCCCCGGCGTATCGAGCGCGGCCTTGATCGCCTTGGCCGGCCCGCTCGCCGCCCATGCCTGAAACGAAGCCCCAGCCTCACGGTGCGCCGCATCCGCCGCGCCCGGTGAAATCTGCGGCCCTGCGGCCAGCAAGCCCCGCTCCCGCCGCTCGGCGCGGCTCATCCTCACCACTTCCGGCCCCTGCTCGGTGTCGAGCGTGACAAACGCGCCATCAGCGCGCCGCCATCCCTGCGCAATCTCAATCTCCCGCGCCGCCTTGTGCAGCTTCAACTTCGAGAAAGACGGCACTTCCGCCATGTGACGGCCATCCGGCTTCACCCGGTTGATGACCAGGTGCACGTGGTCATGGTCGGTGTCGCGGTGAATCGCCCAAGCCGCCTGATGGTCGGCCATGTCCAGAGCCTTCATCATGTGCGCGCACGCCTCCTGCGCCTGTTCTCCGGTCGGGTGCTCCCCGTCCTGCCATGACATGACCATGTGAAACACCGGGTTCCCGGCGCGCGCTGCATACCCGCTGCCCCGCTGCCGATACTCCAATTCCCGGTCATTCATCTCCCAAGTCAGTTCCTCGGCCAGTCCTGCCGCCTCATCGCGTATCGGGTCATAGTTCAGCGTCCCGAAAGTCAGATCAGCCCCCGGCTCATCGGCGCGCAGCACATAGCGCAGCACAGGCCCGAAGCCCTTGCTGCCCTTGGCCGAAATCTTGATCTGCTTGGGAATCACTGCTGCATCAAACGACTGCTCGCGCGCTCGATCTGCGCCAGTGCCGCAAAGAATCGTTCCGTTTGTTCCGCCGACCATCGGGCCGGGGGATTGCGCAGGAAATTCCTGAGCATCACACCGATGCGCCGCAACTCGGCCACGCCTTGCGCGTTGATCTGCGCAGGCGGTGGCCCGCCCGCCTCAATCAGACTGCGCACATACGCGCTGCGCGTCACGCCCGCCGCCTGCGCCCACTCATCGAGGCTGCGCGTCGCATCCGCGCCAACCCATGCCGTCACAATGCGCCGCTCAACGGAATTCATCGTTATCCCTTTTCTTGGCGATGCCGGACGCAAGAATCACTACGCCCAGCACAATGCCCCGTTTAAGACCCTGCACACGCCCCAAGCCCAGCCCGAAAGCAAACAGCCCGACACCGACGGCGGTCAAAAAGAACGCCAAAGCCAGCAATGCCAAATCATCGCCGTGCATCATTCTTCCCCCCTTTGTGCGCACTGCGCGCATCGTCTGCCGCAATCTGCTGATGCAATGCTGCGTTCTCTGCGCGCAGCGCGGCGATGGTGTTTGCCGTGCCGACATACACATGCACGGCGTAGCCCACACCGAGCGCACACACCACACCCGCAACAGTCGCCCACATCCAAGAAAACGATTCCCGCGCCGCCTTTTTGAGGCTGTCGAGCACGTCATAGTGCTGATGCACTTCCGCCTGCACGGTCGGCTGAATGCGCGCCGCGAACTGGCGGGCAAGCTCGGCGGTGTCGAGGGTCGGCAATGTCACCCGCGCAGCCACGGCCCGCGCAATGCCGTCCGTATCCACCTTGCCTGGCTGCGCATCCGCGTCAACCCGATCTGCCGCCAGTTGCGCGCCGAGCTGCTTCACCGTCTCGATGGTGCCCGCACGTATCGCGGCAAGCATCTGCGTGATGCGCTCATTGATGCGCTGTTCACGCTCATCCGCTTGGCTGTCCCGCGCCGCCGCCGTCGTCATCGCGCGCCAGTCTGCCGCCCAGATCACGGCCAGGGCCGACCACAACCCGGCATGTTGCGGGTCATCTTCATCAATCATGCCGCCCTGACTTACCGCATCAATGATCGCCCGCGCGTGCTGCTCGGTCAGCCCGTCAAACGGCCCGCGCCACGCCAGGCGAAAGACCTCAATCGCATGGCTCATATCGTGTCATCCCGCATCGGTGACACGTCCGCCGCCGACATTCCAAACCCGCCCGCTGTCGTGTCCTGCACCACCTCATCAGCGGCTTTGCGCTTGCGCGGTCTGCGCGCCGGTTTCTGCTCCGACACAGCGGCCAGCAACCCCGCATTGCGCATTGCCTGCCGTATCGTCTGCGCATCCGCGCCGGTATCGTCGCGCAGCGCCGCCACGATGCTTGCCACACTCGCGCCATTGCGCAGCAAAAGCGCAATGTGCTCGCTGCGCTGCGCCACATGCAGCGAAGCCACGTCATTCAAAAGTTCGTCGAGTTTGCCCATAGCCGACCGCCGGTAAGTTGAGACGGCGCGCAGAATAGGCGCGGAAAAACGCGGGCGCAAACTCCGAACAGCGGCGAACGAAAATGCGCAGCGCGCACCTATAAGCTTCGGACAACCCTGAGACAAGCGCAGCGCGGAACGGGGCAAAAATCGTTACCGGGTGTCGGGGCGCAGCCCTGACCAGATCGGCAAACTTTTAGGGGGAGGCCGAAGGCCGAATCCTATAAGTTTGCCACATCTTGCACGGACTAAATTAGCGGGAATTAGCAGCCTTTGCCTGCCCATCGAAAACCGTATCCGGGGTGACTTATAGGCCGCTCGAATCGGGCGCATTTTCAGGCCGTTCGATGCGTTCCCAGACCTCGCACCAGACCCGCCGACAAACGCGGTTTTCTGGTGTGCACGACCTCAACCCCGGTAGACCGCCTTGCGGTCGCCGATGCGCACCACGAGGATGCGCAAAGCGTCATCTTCGATGCTGGCAACAATGCGAAAGTCTCCGATGCGGTATTTCCAGAACGCGCCCAGCTTGGAACCTTTGAGCGCTTCACCAATGCTGCGCGGGTCGTCAAGTGTTGCAATACGCTCGCGCAAAAAGGTCGTGATGCGCTTGGCAATGGGCCTATCCAGATCGGCCAAATTCTTCTTGGCCTTATCGTCTAACTCAATCCGCCAAGCCAAGGTCGCGCTCCACTTCGTCCAGTGTGTAGGTGCGGCTCAGGCCCGCGCGAATATCCCTCAATTGTTGCTCTGCAAGATACAAATCTTCGAGGTCATCCAGATATTCAAGGATGGCTTCGCGGGCGTAAAAAGCCTTGGTGCGGCCCGTGGCTTTCGCCAGAGCATCAAGGCGGTTTTCCACTTCGGCGGGTAGTCGCAGGGCAAGCATGGCGGTTCCTTCATGGTGTGATGTTATACAAGTATAGCGCCCGTGCGCATCGTCTGTATTCTGTTGCGCGCGCCTTCGCCTTCACTGCGTTGCGGCCTGCCGCTGATGCCGTCCAGATAGTCCGCCCACGCCTGCATCATCTTCACCCGAGCGGGCCAGTGCTGCGTGCGGTTATAGGCCATGCCGAGACTGCCGGGCTTGGCGTGCGCAAGCTGTTCTTCGATCACGTCCGGGTCGAACTGCAAGACCTCATCGAGCAGTGTCCGCGCCGTCGCACGGAAGCCGTGCACGGTCATCAGATCGCCGCTGTAACCCAGCGACTTCAACGCGGCAATCAACGTGCCGCCGCTGATGCTCCGCCCGTTGCGCCGCGCGCTCGGAAACACATTGCGCCCATCGGACAACACCGCCACCTCGCGCAGAATCGCCACGGCCTGCCGCGACAAAGGCACACGCAAAGGTCGCTTCATCTTCATGATCTCTGCCGGTATCCGGGCTTCCGGCTGTTCTGCATCAAGGTCAATCCATGACCACTGCAACTGCCGCAACTCGCCCGGTCGCAGAAACAGCAAAGGGGCCAGACGCAGCGCCGCGCCGACAACCGGCCCGCCGCTGTAACCGTCGATGGCGCGCAGCAAGGTCGCCAGTTGCGCCGGGTCGGTGATGGCCGCAAAGTGCCGCTCCTTGGCCGCAGGCAAAGCCCGGACAAGAACCGTCGTCGGGTCGGCCTTGGCGCGTGAAGTCGCAACGGCATAGCGCATCACGCCGCTGCACAAAAACTTGACGCGGTGCGCCGTCTCCACGGTGCCGCGCTTGATGAGGCGTTCCAGCACGGCCAGCACGTCCGCCGCCTCGATCTTGTCAACCGGCATGCTGCCAATCCACGGAAACACATACAGTTCAAACCGCCGCAGATTGCGTGCCGCGTGCGATGGAACCCACTGATCGAGAAACCGCTGATGCCACTCGCGCGCAACAAACTCGAACGAGTTTTCAACCTGCGCAGGCAACACCCGGCGCAACTGGCGATGTGCGCTCGGGTCGATGCCGTCAAGCAGCTTCACCCGCTGCCGGTCGCGCTCATCACGCGCCGCCCTGATGCCCAGATCAGGAAAGCGGCCCAGCGCAATCAGCTTCTCCCGCCCGTTGAACTCATAGCGGTAGCGCCAGGCTTTGACGCCGGTCGGTGAAATCCAAAGATAAAGCCCGTTCCCGTCGTACAGCTTGTAAGGCTTTTCGGCTGCGGGCGATTCGAGGCATTGTCGGTCAGTGATGGGCATTGGGGTATCTCCTTTCGGAGTGGGGTATAGCGCCGAAAAGATACCCCATGCAAACGCCAAACACCGGCGAACAATGCCGCACAACTACAGACAACAAACCGAGCTAACCGCTTGATGCAAAAGACAAATACGCGCAACGGCGAACGGTCAAAAACAGGGTAATGGGCCGGGGTCTATCGCATAGATCGCCTAAGCAATTGAAAACACTAGATTTCACCATCAACAAAAAACCGGCATACCGTCTGAAATACCGTCAACCTGTGGTCGCTGGGGCTGTTATCTGCGCTCCGATCTGGCCTGCATCGGCGGGTGGTGAGTGTATCGGCTGGCGTTGCGCCATGCCGACATGACAGCGCAGGGATGGGGCCTTGTTTTCTGGAATGCCGGTTGTGTGGGCACTGCCAAAACTGTCAAAAGCCCCTTTTGGCACTTTTGGCAGTTCGTGCACAAGTGGTTTCCTGAAAACCGCATTCCCGGTTCGGGCTACCCCCCTGCCAAAACTCTGCGGCGCAAAAATCTGATGGGGCGCACGGTTTTGGCCGGGCGGCTTCAAACTTTTTGCACCCCCCCCGCGTCACCCAGGAAACACACACTTGCCGTCCTTCACCCGGTAGGCGCGCGTTTTTTCGGGCCGGGTCACGGTGCGCCAGGCGTATCCGCCTCCAGCCAGGGGGATCAGTTCATGCTCACTGGCGATATGGGGCAGTAGCTCCACGTCGGCAACGATGCGATGTGTGTGGCTTTTGCTCAGGCCGAATTGCCGGGCGATTTCCCAGATGGTGGCACAGCGCATGCGGGCATATCGCATGGCTTCGTCACGGCTGCGTCGTTCTTTGGGGGTCATGGTGGCGGGGGAATGGGAAAGCGGCTGTGGCGGGCTTTCAGGGATGGCAAGGGGGATAGGTGCAGGGCGCGGTGTTTTGCCCGCCTAGAGGCATTTTGGCGGGTTTGCGGGCAGGTTGTCACCTATGGGCGATTCCTGCCACTCTAGCGCTGCCTCGCGCCCGTTTCGCCACCCGCATGGAACCCCCCGGGGGAGTACCTTTTACGCCTTGCCGGGCTGTCCTGCACGCTCGTTGCAGTCCTGCACGATGCCCAGCATGACCTCACGCGCGGCGGCGTCGAGCACGGCGGCGATGGCGGGCAGGTCGCCTTTACAGGCAGCAACCTTGCGCACCAGCACGTCGGGCAGGTCGCGCAGCCGGTCGGTGACCAACTGGCGAATGACCTCCAGCACGGCGTGAAACTGCTCCACGCGGCCCAGACCTGCGGCCATGCGATCCCGCTTGATCTCAAGCATTTGGCGTCTGGATCGGGTCGATCTCAACACTTGCAGCCGGGTCGCAAGGGCCAGTGTGCGGGCGTCGCTTAAGTCTCTGCCGTCGAGATAGGCCTGCGCTTCGGCAATCAAGGTGTCGAGTTCAGGGTCGGTCATGGTGGTGTTCTCCGTAATGCGCCAGCAGCAGGGCCTCGGCGCGGTTGTGGTCTTTGATGCGGGTCAGGTCAACACCTGGAAACAGGCGGCTTGCCATTGCGCGGGCAGCTTCCTTGTCGCTGGGCAGGCGCAGGGCCTTCTTCCACACGGCAGGGGCTACCGGTTGCCAGGCGATGCCCAAGGCCGAGAGCACGGCGCAGATCGTGCCCAGGCTGTGGCCCAGACTGAACACACTCGCCACGCCTTGCCCAGGCCGGGCAGATACGGCCTCCACGAAAGCGGTGTCAATGTCCCAGGGGCGCAGCAGGTGGGCAAGACCGGCGGCGTCGAGTTCACGGCGCACGCGGGCCTTGCCGATACCGCGCTGCACGGTCGGCAGGTCTTTCACCCAGGCGGTGCGGCTGCCGGGGGCGTAGAAGGCCACAGCCCCCGTCAAACCCGGGTCGATGCCGACGATGCAGGGCGCGCTCACGCGGCGGCCTCCAGGCCCTGCATGATCCACCAGCAGGCGGCGCAGGCGGTCACGTCCGCAGCGTTGTAGCTCGCCAGCTTGCCATGCTCACCCGATAGCCACAGGTCGAGCACGTCCGCGCCGCTGGTGCCGTCGGCCTTCGGGCTGGGCACTCCCAGGGCGCGGCACAGCTTGTCCAGACTGATGCGGCCTCCGTATCCGGCGAACAGCGTCATGGTGTCGCCAAAGTCACGCGGCGCACGCGCGCCGGGCTTGGGCAGCCAACGGGGAACGCGGATGCGGTGTGCCCAGCAGCGGGCGCGCACAAAGCCCAGGTCGAAGTCGGCATTGTGGGCAACCACATAGGCGTCGTCGGCATAGGGCCACGGCGTGCCGTCGTTCTGCAAGGCGGGGGCGGTGTCGGCAAGGTGTTTGTCGATTACAGCCAGGGCGCGGCGCAGGAAGTCGCCTTCTGGCTCCACGCGGGCGCGCACGATGCTTTGCGCCGGGGTGTCGCTGGTGGCAAAGCCGATGGCACAGAGTTCGCCTTGCGCCGGGTCGAGCGCTTGCTTCCTCCAGGTGGTATCGATGGCGGCGGGGCCGTCCTCCTTCCACCAGGCGGCGATGCTTTCCGGTTTTTTCAGCGTGCCGGGCGGTTTGGTGTCGGCCTCGGCTTGCACGCGGGCGCAATCGGTTTGGCCGGGCAGGGTTTCTACGTCGATGAACAAGGTGGTCATGGCGGGCCTCTCAGAAGGGAATGTCGTCGGCTTCAAACTCGGCGGCGGGGGCGGGTTGCCGGGCGGGGGGGTTGTGGGCGCTGGGGGCGGTGTAGGCGGACTGTGCGGGCCTGCTGGCGCTGATGGCAGGGGTATGGGCTGCGCGCCATTCGGGGCTGTCTTTGATCTGGTCTTGCAAGCGTTCGCTCAGTTCGTCGAGCACGGCATGCGTTGCGGGGTCGCTGATGTCGAACAGCAGGCCCTCGTTGTCACCCAGCGGCGGCGGCGGTTGCATGCCTTTGGGCAGAGGGGACACGCTGGCAATGTCGGCATAGTCCCGGCCTGCGC
>JBFXEK010000015.1:0-11113 GCA_050180155.1 Thiomonas sp.
CTTCCGATCTAATGGAATGCGGCGTGGATACCACCACTCTGCCGCAAATTTCGGCGCTGGTGGCTCGGGCATCGGGCCGCCCAGTTGCAGCAGGCAAGAGCATCGTTGGCGCGGATGTGTTCACCCACGAGTCTGGGATTCATGTCGACGGGCTGCTCAAAGATCTACGCAACTACCAAGGATTCGACCCGTCGGAACTCGGTCGCAGCCATACGGCGGTGCTGGGCAAACACTCGGGTGCGCACGCCGTCAAGCATGGTTATGAGCAGCTCGGGATCGAACTGCGGCCAGATGAGGTCGGCGTCGTGCTCACGCGCATCCGTCAACACGTCAGCCGCACCAAGCGTTCCCCGGCGCGCACCGATTTGTTGCGCTTTTATCGTGAAGCGCTGGCCATCGGTTTGAGCGAAGTCGGCGTCTGACGTCCGCTCTGCACCCGCAGATCCCACCCGCAGATCCCACCCGCAGATCCCACCCGCAGATCCCACCCGCAGATCCCACCCGCAGATCCCACCCGCCGCTGCACCTTCCCCCATTCCCCATCCCCTAGACGGAACCGGCCATGAACGACTTCATCACACGCCTCAAGCAACTCTCTAGCGCTGAAGAATTTCTCCAGTTTTTCGGCGTGCCGTACGACGAGCACGTCGTGCACGTCAACCGTCTGCACATCCTCAAGCGCTTCTACCAGTACCTGCATCGGGAGCAGGGCTTGGGCGAACTCAACGAAGCACAAATGTTCGGCCGTTACCGCGAATTGCTCGCCGCGGCATACCAAGACTTCGTGCATTCCACCGCAGCGCGGGAAAAAGTGTTCAAGGTATTCCAGGATGCCGACGGCAAGCGCGTGCCGCTGAGTTCATTGCGCGATACCTTGATCGATCGGCGTGGCAAGACGGTCGCCGTCACCCGCCGCATTGCTTGAACCGCTTCTTGGAGCCGATCATGCACATCGTCGTCTGCATCAAACAGGTTCCCGATTCGGCGCAGATCCGCGTCCATCCGGTGACCAACACCATCATGCGCCAGGGCGTTCCGGCCATCGTCAACCCCTATGACCTGTTCTCGCTGGAAGAAGCGTTGCGGCTGAAAGACAAGTTCGGCGGCCGTGTCACCGTGCTCAGCATGGGCCCGCCGCAAGCCGAGGACGCGCTGCGCAAGTGCATTTCGTATGGCGCCGACGACGCCGTGCTGGTGACCGACCGCGCTTTCGCCGGCGCCGATACTCTGGCGACCTCGTATGCGCTGGCCTCGGCCATCCGTCAGATCGGCCGCGAGCAGGCGGTGGACATGGTGTTCACCGGCAAACAGACCATCGATGGCGACACGGCTCAGGTCGGCCCCGGCATTGCCAAACGCATGGGGCTGCAACTGCTCACCTATGTGTCGCGCATCGCCGAGGTCGATCCGATGGCACGCAGCATCACCGTCGAACGTCGCGCCGAAGGTGGGGTGCAAGTGCTGCGTACCGCGCTGCCCTGTCTGGTCACCATGCTGGAGAACACCAACGAGCTGCGCTTCGCCACCCTGCCGGCGATGATCCATGCGGCGGCCTATCCAGTGCGCAAATGGGACAAGGTGGCAGCCGGTATCGAAGACCTGGACAAAATCGGTCTCAAAGGGTCGCCCACCGTAGTGAGCAAGGTGTTCGGGCCGACGCCGCGCACCGACAAGGCCGAGATGCTGTCGGCTGATACCGCCGAGCCGCGCGACATCGCGCTCAACCTGGTGCAGATGATTTTCACCCGCCAGCCCGCGTTGGAACAGGAGTTGCTGTCGCGCGCAGCAACCTGATGACGCCGACCCTCCCGAGGACATGCCATGAACCAAGCCGTCAAAAAACCTGCAGGCAGAGGCCGCAATCTGGAATTACCGGAACACCTCAAGTCGTACAAGGGTGTGTGGGTGTTCATCGAACACGATCGCGGCCATGTGCACCAGGTGAGCTGGGAGCTGCTGGGCGCGGCACGCAAGCTGGCCGACACCCTCGGGGTCACGGTTTCCGGGGTGTTGATGGGCGGGCCCGACGAGCCGCTGGAGCGCTATGCGCAAGACGCCTGGAGCTATGGGGCCGATGTCTGTCATCTGGTGCGCGACCCGGTACTCAAAGGCTATCGCAACGAACCCTTTACGCAGGCGCTGACCGAACTGGTCAACCGTCACCAGCCCGAGATCGTCTTGCTGGGGGCGACGACCATGGGGCGCGACCTCGCCGGCTCGGTGGCCACCACGCTGCAGACCGGGCTCACCGCAGACTGCACCGAACTCAACATCGATCCGGCCACGCGTGCGCTCGCCGCCACCCGGCCGACTTTCGGCGGCTCGCTTTATTGCACCATCATGACCCTGGCCTACCGCCCGCAGATGGCCACGGTGCGGCCGCGTGTCATGCCCATGCCGCAACGCGACGCGTCGCGCACCGGCATGCTGGTCGAGGACAGCGTCCAATTGATCGAAACGAACATCGTCACCAAGCTGCTGGAGTTCATTCCCGACGCCAGCCGCAACACTGTGAACCTCACTTATGCCGACATCATCGTCGCTGGAGGCAAGGGATTGAAGAATCCTGACAACTTCAAGCTAGTGTGGGATCTGGCGCGGGTGCTCGGTGCCGAAGTCGGCGCCAGCAGACCGGTGGTGCATGCCGGCTGGGTCGAGGCCGAGCGGCAGGTCGGCCAGTCCGGCAAGACCGTGCGTCCCAAGCTCTACATCGCCGCTGGAATTTCCGGTGCCGTGCAGCACCGCGTGGGCATGGAAGGCGCCGACCTGATCGTCGCCATCAATACCGACCCGAACGCGCCGATTTTCGACTTCGCTCACATCGGTGTGGTCGGCAACGCCATGCAGATCCTGCCGGCGCTGACCCAGGCGCTGCGCGTGCACATCGACAGCCGCGTGCCGCAGGCAGCGTGACTCGACCTCTGGAGAAACGGTCATGAACGTGAACAAAAATTTCGATGCCATCGTCGTCGGCGCCGGCCCTTCCGGCAACGCCTGTGCATACACTTTGGCCAAAGCCGGGTTGAAGGTGCTGCAGATCGAGAGGGGGGAATATCCTGGTTCGAAAAACGTCCAGGGCGCGATCCTCTATGCAGACGCGCTCGAGCGCATCATTCCCGATTTCCGCGACGATGCACCGCTGGAGCGTCACATCATCGAACAGCGCATGTGGGTGCTTGACGACACCTCGTTCATCGGCACCCATTTTCGCAGCGAGGAGGCGAACAAGCCGCCGTACAACCGCTACACCATCCTGCGCGCGCAATTCGACAAATGGTTTTCGTCCAAGGTGCGCGAAGCCGGTGCCCTGGTGATCTGCGAAACCACGGTGGAGGAGCTGCTGCTCGATGGCGACCGCGTCATCGGTGTGCGCTGCGACCGCATAGGCGGCGAGGTCTACGCCGACGTCGTCGTGCTTGCCGACGGTGTCAACTCCACCTTGGCGCGCAAGGCTGGGTTCCATGGCGAGATCAAGGCCAGGGATGTTGCGCTGGCGGTGAAGGAAATCCTCTTCCTGCCCGAAGACGTCATTCAGCAGCGCTTCAACGTCAAGGGCGAGGAAGGCGTCGTCATCGAACTCGTCGGCAAGGTGACCGAGGGTATGGTCGGCACGGGTTTTCTCTATACCAACAAGGAGTCGTTGACCATCGGCATCGGTTGCATGCTCGACGGCTTCAAATCCAACCCGAAACGTACCTCCCCCTACGTGCTGCTCGAAAACCTCAAGCGACACCCGTCCATCGCTGCGCTGATCGAAGGCGGCGAGATGAAGGAGTACTGCGCCCACCTCATTCCCGAAGGCGGATATAACGCCATCCCCAAGCTGTTCGGTTCCGGCTGGATGATCGTCGGCGATTCCGGTGGCTTCGTCAATGCCGCGCACCGTGAAGGCTCGAACCTCGCGATGACCACCGGTCGTCTCGCGGCGGAAACCATTATCGAGGCTCGCGCCGCCGGGCTGGAGATGAACGAGAAGACTCTCAAGGCCTACAAGGACAAACTCGACGCCAGCTTCGTGATGAAAGACCTGCACAAATACCGCGATATGCCCGAGGTGCTGCACGCCAACCCGCAGTTCTTCACGACCTATCCGGGACTGATCAACCGCGCGGCACAGACCATGCTCACCGTCGACGGCGTCGACAAAAAGACCAAGGAACGCGAGATTTTCAAAAGCTTCCGCGGCTCACGCGGGGTCGCCGGCTTGCTCGGCGACGCATTCAAACTGTGGAGGGCATTCCGATGAGCGTCGTTGCATCCTCGGTCAATATCGAGGAAAAACTGTTCCAGAACCGCTACCGGGTCGATTCCGGCAGGCCGCATATTCGCATCAAACAGCCCGATGTCTGCGCCAATGAATGCGTCAACCAGGCTTGCACCTACATCTGCCCGGCGTCGTGCTACACCGCCGAAGGCAACGGCAAGGTCACGCTGATCACCGATGGATGTCTCGAATGCGGCAGTTGCCGGGTGGTCTGTACGGAATTTCAAAACGTCGACTGGGAATATCCTCGCGGCGGTCACGGCATTTTGTTCAAGTTCGGCTGAGCGCGCCTTTGCTCGACGTGTGGTGCAAGCAAAAAGATTGGGCGATCTCTGAGAACGAATCCTGCTAGTCTTGCTCTCATTGGCGGAAAGAATTCGGCTGCGCCCACTTGTGGCGTCCGGTGTCTGGCGGCCGGTGCAGCGCTGCAGCGATTACCTTGCTGCGGCTTGGAAGGAATCAGGCGATGAGCACTACCAGTCACTCGCTCTATCAGCAACGCTCGCACGTGGAGCTGATCACGGTTTACGAGATCTGCCGCATTCTCGGTTCCTCTCTCGACATCGATCGCACCTTTCGCGAAGCGCTCAACGTGCTCGCCGCGCACCTCGGGCTGGCGCGGGCGATGGTCGTCCTGGCCAATGCAGACAACCAGCTCGTCGTGCACACCGCCGTCGGGCTGAGCGACGAGCAGATCGCCCGCGGCAGATGGAAACCGGGCGAGGGCATGGTGGGCCGCGTGTACTCCAAGGGCCTACCGATGACCGTTCCCGACGTGAGCAACGCCGCGGAATTCATCGACCGCACCGGGGCTTTTACCGCGCGCGCCGGTCGGATGATGGCTTTGATCGTCGTGCCGCTCAAAACCGAACGTGGCCAGCTCGGCGTTCTAGCGGCGCAGCGAGAAGTCGATGGCGCGGCGCGCCTGTCCGACGATCAACGCCTGCTCACCATGGTGGCCACGCTGCTGGCGCAGGCCGTGGTGTTGCACGACGCGGTCAGTTTGGAACACGAACGCCTGCAACTGCAAGCGTCGCGGTTGCAAAAAGCGCTGCAATCCGGTCCGATCGGACGCTACAGTCTGGACAATGTGATCGGTGTTTCGCCGGCGATGCAACAGGTGTTCGCCGAAGTGCATCAGGCGGCGCCTTCGCGCGCCACGGTGCTGCTGCGGGGAGAAAGCGGCACAGGCAAAGAGGCCATTGCCCGGGCGCTGCATTATCTGTCGCCGCGCAAAGACGCACCCTTCATCAAGGTCAACTGTGCCGCGCTGAGCGAGACGCTGCTCGAATCGGAATTGTTCGGTCACGAAAAGGGGGCATTCACCGGCGCCATTGCCGAGCGCAAGGGACGGTTCGAACTGGCGCACGGCGGCACCTTGTTCCTCGATGAGGTCGGTGATATTTCTCCTGCTTTCCAGGCCAAGCTGTTGCGAGTGCTCCAGGAGCGCGAGTTCGAGCGCGTCGGTGGCAGCCGGGCGATCAAGGTCGACGTGCGGCTGATCTGTGCAACCAACCGCGACCTGGAAAAAATGGTCAAGCGCGGCGAATACCGCTCCGACCTGTACTACCGCATCAACGTCGTGTCCATTTCTTTGCCGCCACTGCGTGAGCGTCGTGAGGACATCCCCGCCCTGGCGGCGCATTTTCTCGACCGCTTCAACAAGGAAAACCGGCGATCGCTCAAGTTTTCTGCCGAGGCGATGAGAGTGCTTTACAACTGCTACTGGCCGGGCAACGTGCGTGAACTGGAAAACTGCATCGAGCGTACCGCCACCATGGCGCGCGGCGACGTGATCGCCGACGCCGCTTTTCCCTGCCGCCAGAACCGCTGTCTGACGCAGACGCTGCATTTCATCGCCAAGGACGACGCGGTGGCGGCAGCGTCCGCCGGCGTCGCGTCGCACAGCCATGCCGCGAGTGAGGCGGGCTGCGCAGTCGAGCCTGCGCTGCCGCCTATGGGCGAGACGGTGCGTACCGGCCCGACGGCGCAGGTTGGCGCGCCGCCACGCCAGTACGGCAACTCGCCGCCAAACGGTGACCGCGAACGACTGATCTGGGCGCTGGAGCAATGCGGCTGGGTGCAGGCCAAGGCAGCGCGGCTGCTCAAGATCACACCGCGACAACTCGGCTATGCGCTGCAGAAACACATGATCGAGGTGCAAAAGCTTTGACCGCCCGATTTGCCGCGTCATGAGGCAAAGCGGTGATTCCTGGCTTGTTTGGCGACGGCTACGACCGAATCGCGCTCTGCTGTCGGGCCCGCCGTGCATGCGCGGCGCAACTTGTGCTGTGGCGGCTGCCGGGCAGAGGCAATTAGCCTCGATCGCGGGTAGCCCGCTTCTCGACTGCCGCGCGGACCCGACATCGGCTGTGTTGCATTTGTCGTTAAGACAACATCCCGCCAATGGCTTAAGTCATTGAATTTCCATGATGTTTATCCTGGCACGGGTCTCGCTAATGGAACGTCGTACACACCATCGACGAGACCAGCCATGTCCATACCCACTGCAACCCTCTCCATTGGTGATCTGCTGCGCAGCAAGCGGGTCGTGACAACGCCTGCGGCAGAAAGCGGCGGCTGCTCCAGTCAGGGTGGAGACGGCAAGGCGAGCTGCGGATCGTCTGCCGGACCGCACGACATGCCGGCGGAAATCTGGGAGAAGGTCAAAAACCATCCCTGCTACTCAGAAGAAGCGCATCACCACTATGCCCGTATGCACGTCGCCGTCGCCCCGGCGTGCAACATTCAATGCAACTACTGCAACCGCAAATACGACTGTTCCAACGAGTCGCGCCCTGGCGTGGTCAGCCAGAAACTCACACCGCAACAGGCGGTGAAAAAGGTGCTGGCCGTAGCCAGCGAAATTCCGCAAATGACGGTGCTGGGAATCGCCGGCCCCGGAGACGCGCTGGCCAATCCGAAAAAGACTTTCGAAACCTTTCGCCTGCTGCAGGAGCAGGCGCCGGACATCAAGCTGTGCCTGTCGACCAACGGCTTGGCGCTGCCCGATTACGTCGATGAAATCTGCAAATACAACGTCGATCACGTCACCATCACCATCAATATGGTCGACCCGGCTGTGGGGGAAAAGATCTACCCCTGGATCTTCTGGGACCATCGCCGCGTCACCGGGTATGAAGCGGCGAAGATCCTGCACGAACGCCAAATGCTCGGGCTGGAAATGCTCACCGCCCGTGGCGTACTCACCAAGATCAATTCGGTGCTCATCCCGGGGATCAACGACGAGCATCTGATCGAGGTCAACCGCGAGGTCAAAAAACGCGGCGCTTTCCTGCACAACATCATGCCGCTGATTTCTGCGCCCGAGCATGGCACGGTGTTCGGTCTGAACGGGCAGCGCGGCCCGACGGCGCAGGAGCTCAAGGCGGTGCAGGATGCGTGCATGGGCGGCGCCAATCTGATGCGTCATTGTCGCCAGTGCCGCGCCGATGCGGTCGGGCTGCTGGGCGAGGATCGCAGCGACGAATTCACTCTCGAGCAGATCGAGAAAATGGAAGTGGTCTACGACATTGACAAACGCCGGGCCTATCAGCAACGGGTCGAGGCCGAGAGGAAAGCGCAAGTCGAGGCCAAGGTGCAGGCACTGGCCACCAGCGGCGCAGGACACAGCGACGACATCAAGGTGCTAGTGGCAGTTGCCAGCGAAGGCGGCGGGCGGGTCAACCAGCATTTCGGCCATGCCACCGAATTCCAAATTTTTGAACTCACCGCGACCTCGGCCACATTCGTCGGTCATCGTCGCGTCGACCTCTACTGCCAAGGCGGCTGGGGCGAGGACGAACAGTTGCCGTCGATCGTCAACGCCATCAACGACTGCCACGCAGTCCTGGTGGCCAAGATCGGCGCCTGCCCACGCGACGAGCTGCTTGCCGCCGGAATCGAGCCGGTCGACGCCTATGCGTACGAATTCATCGAAAAAGCGGCGTTGAGTTGGTTCGCGGATTACCGGCAGCGCGTGGCCAGCGGACAAATCGTGCACCGTTCACGTGGCGATGCCAGCATCCGTCAGGGCGCTTTTACTGCGGCGGCCTGAAGGTTCATCACAGCAGTCATCAGGAGAATCGTCATGGCAATGAAAATCATCGCGTCGACATGCACCGGATGTTCGGCCTGCGAGCCCGAGTGCCCCAATACCGCCATCCGCGAAAAAGGCGGCACTTTTGTCATCGACCCGGCCAAGTGCACCGAATGCGAAGGCCAGTTCGACAGCCCGCAATGCGTCGCCGTCTGCCCGGTCGACGGTTGCATCGTCAAGGCCTGAATGGCCGGTTCAACGCGGAGGTTTCTCATGGCACTGTCGCAACTCACCGTCACTGCGGCGGCAGAAAAATTCATGCGTCGTATCGTGCGCTTTTCCGGATTACCCGCCGGCGCGGGGTTCCGTCTGCTGGTCAGCGCCGGCGGCTGTTCGGGCTACAGCATCGAGTTCAGCGCCGAGCCCGAGCCGCTGCAGGGGGACGAGACCTTCGCGTTGGGCGATGGCCTGCATCTCTTTCTGCCTGCAGAAAGCCGTCTGCTGCTCGACGGTGCAACTCTCGATTTCATCGACACCCCGCTGCAGTCCGGGTTGACCGTGCGCGGCCCTGCTGCCGGGACCTGCGGCTGTTCCAGCGCGATGGTGCAAGCGCCGGCTGCGGCCAGCGTGCCGATGAGCGCATTGCTGCGGCGTTGATGCCGTGAATGGAGGAGGTGCAGTGATGAACGCAGCCGATTTTGCCGATTTCGGCTCCGCAGTATTGGGGCATGGCCTGTCGCCAGCAGCCGAGGCCGCTTTGCGCCAGGCCGGCGAACGGCGTGCCGACCGCGTGGTGGCGATGGCCGCGTTGATGCGGGCCTCGGCGCTCGCTCCCGATCATCCCGCGGTGCTGATTGCGCTCTACCGCCACTACTTCTACGACCACCAGCTCGCCTGCGCACGCGATGTGGTGCGGCGCGCGTTGTTCGTCAGTGCCCGCGCTCTCGGCCTGCCAATGCTGTGGCGCAACGTGCCGGCGCAACCTTTGCCTGGCGCGCAGTTCGATGCGGCCACACGGTTTTTCCTGTTTTCGCTCAAGGCTTACGCCTACCTCAGCCTGCGTCTGGGGGATGCCGCCGAGGCGCGCGACGCTCTGGCCCTGCTGCGCGCCTTAGATCCAGCGGATCACGTCGGCGGCGCCTTGCTCGAGACCGTGAGGCTGCGCCACGCGCGCACCGCCGGCGACGAGGGAGAGGGCGATGACGTCGGCGGCGGTGCGCCGCTGTCGGCCGAAAGCGAATGTGGGGCGGCGTATGTCTGATACGGGCCGCGACAGCGATTGGGTCGAACTCGACGGCCCGCCGCAGTTCACCATCGGCGAGCGCGTGATCAGCCGATACGTGGTGCGCAACGACGGCACGTACCGCGGCCGCGAGATCGGCGAGATTCTGGTGCAAAAAGGCGACATCGGTTATGTATCGTCGATCGGCACGTATTTGCAGCAGTACTACATCTATGCCGTCGATTTCGTGTCGACTGGCTGCCTGGTCGGGATGAAAGGCCGCGAACTGATTTCGCTCGACAACCTCCCGTTCGAATTGGCCGAGCATCTGGGTGCAGCCAAGGTCGCGCAACTGCGCGAGATCGTTCCGGGAAGGGAACGCGCCGCCGCACCCAGCGGCAGGAGCAGACGCCATGCCTGAATCCACCACGCCCACATGGGCTCAGTCCCCGTCGACGCCGCGCTACCAATGGGGTCAGCCGGTGCAGGCGTTGGTCGATCTGTGCAACGACGGCAGCTATCCCGACGTAGGACAGGACGCTTTGCTCGCACCGTGTGGCGCGGTTGGCGAGGTCGTGCGCGTCGGCCAGCACGCCGACTCCGGCCAGACTGTGTATCTGGTCGACTTCGGCGGCCGTGTGCTCGGCTGCTTGGAAAGCGAAATCGGGCCGGCCACAACGGCAAAGACCACGGAGCAGCCGTGATGGGCGCGATGCCGGTTCACGAATCGCACCGGAGCGACGCAGGAGTCGCCATGCTCGATTTGGTCCACGCCCGGATCGAGCGCGCCATCGCGCGCCGCAGCCGCTACCGCTACGTGCGTCCGCGTGTCGAGGCGGAAGGCTCGGGCTGGAAAATCGTCAGTCCGAATTGCTCGCGCAACATCGACAAGCAGGGCGGCGACATCGACATCGCCTGGCTGACGCCGGACGGCGAAGGCGGCTGGCTGCTGTTCGCCCGCGACCACGCGCGGCAGAGCTGGGATCTGCGCGCGCGCAGTCGAAGTCTGGATGCCCTGCTGACTCGGCTGGTGGTCGATCGTGACCGGGAGTACTGGCGATGATCTATCTCGACCACAATGCGAGCACACCGGTTGCACCGCAGGTCGCTGCAGAAATGTGCGAGGTGCTCGGCAATGTCTGGGCCAATCCATCATCCACGCACGGCCCGGGGCAACAGGCGCGCCGCGTGCTCGCCGATGCCCGCTCGCGCGTGGCGCAGGCGCTGGGCTGTCTGCCTGCCGAGCTGGTGTTCACCAGCGGCGCGACCGAGGCCAATCACATCGCGTTGCTCGGTGCGTTCGATCCGCGCCGCGGAAGCGTGGCGCGGGGAGGGCGGCTCGTCTTATCTGCGGTGGAGCATCCGTCGTCACTTGAGCTTGCGGCGCGGCTGCGAGCTGCAGGGCATACGGTCGATCTCATCCCAGTGGATGGCGACGGCAGGCTCGACATGGTTGCGGCGCACAGCTTGATCGATGCCGATGTGACCTTGGTCAGCGTCATGGGGGCGAACAACGAAACCGGGGTGTGCATGCCTGTGGAGGAATTGGCCGAGCTGGCGCATTCCCGCGGCACGCTGTTGCATGTCG
>JBFXEK010000016.1:0-11102 GCA_050180155.1 Thiomonas sp.
CGGTCCGGCTGGACATCCGCCGCGTCGGCTCGATCAAAAAGGGCGAGGAGGTCATCGGCTCGGAAACCAAGGTCAAGGTAGTGAAAAACAAGGTCGCGCCGCCGTTCAAGCAGGCCGAGTTCGACATTCTGTACGGCGAAGGCGTGTCGCGCGAGGGCGAGATCATCGACCTGGGTGTGCTTGCCAAAGTGGTCGAAAAGTCCGGCGCCTGGTATGCGTACAACGGCGAAAAAATCGGCCAGGGCAAAGACAACGCGCGTGAATTCCTCAAAGCCAACCCCGATATCGCGCGGGAAATCGAAAACAAAATCCGCGCCAACCTCGGCGTGCCCGAAGCCAACGCCGCGTTGACGGCAAGCATGGCGGCCGGCGACGCGGAGTGAACGCTGCCGATCGCAGCGTCGATCGCCCATGCCGCGTGCCGTGCTGTCGTTGCGTGCCCGCGCGCTGCGCTATCTGGCGCAGCGCGAACACAGCCGCGCCGAGCTGCAGCGCAAGCTGGCGCGCCATTGCGACGACATACCGGCCATCGACAGCCTGCTCGACGAATTGCAGCGGCACGACCTGCTCAGCGCCGAGCGCTTTGCACAGTCGCTGATCCACCGGCGCCAGGGGCGCTACGGCACGGCGCGGATTGCGCAGGAACTCGGCCAGCATGGGCTGGATGAAGAAGTCACCGCCGCAGCGCTGCAAGAGCTGGAGCAAAGCGAACGCGCTCGCGCCCAGGCGGTGTGGGCGCGCAAGTTCGCGCATTTGCCGCAAAATGCGGCCGAGCGCGCGCAGCAGACGCGGTTTTTGCGCCAACGTGGGTTCAGCGGCGACGCCGTTCGTGCGGTGCTGCGCGGCCTGGCGGCCGACGACGTTGACAGGCCCTAGCCTACTTGCACTTGCAGCGCGGTGGCGTCAGAGCGGCGATTCCCGGCCTCATAGCGGGACACGCCGTCGAACGACCGCGGAACCGGGTTTGCTGCGGCGCAACAGGCTGCTACACTAAATCTTGCGCTTCATCAAAAACGTACATTCCATGCGCGACGTCTTGTCTACTCCTCCTGCCGCTTCCCGCCGCCTCGTCCATCGCCGCAGCATCAGCGTCGAGTGTTACGCGCGAGACGACGGGTTGTGGGATTTGCAGGCCGAGCTGCGCGACGTCAAGACGCGCGACATCACGTTGTCCGAGCGCAACCGCCCGGCGGGCGTTCCGGTGCACGACATGCTGCTCGTCGTCACCATCGACACGGCGTTGAACATCGTCGATGCCCAGACCCACACCCTGTTCAGCCCCTACGCCAATTGCGGCGACCACGGCGATGCGTACAAAAAACTCATCGGATTGAATCTGCTGCGCGGTTTTCGTGCCGCGGTGCGCGAGCGTCTGGGCGGGGTGCTCGGCTGCACGCATTTGACCGAACTCACGCAAGTGCTGCCCACGGCGGCGATTCAAGGTCTGGCCGGGCTGAGCAGCGTCGCGCTGCCATCGACCGAGGCGGAGCGCGAGTCGCAGATGCCGTTTCAACTCAACCGCTGCCACGCCCTGCGGCTCGACGGCCCTGCGGTGGCCGAGTTCTACCCGCGTTGGGCGCGCCCGGCTGCAGCGGCCGATGCCGCTGGCACAATCTCCACACCCCAAATCGAGGACGAGACATCATGAAAATTCACGAATACCAGGCCAAGCAGATCCTGCGCGAGCACGGCGTGCCGGTGCCGCGCGGCAAACCGGCGTTCAGCGTCGATGAGGCCGTCGCCGTGGCACGCGAACTCGGCGGGCCGGTGTGGGTGGTCAAGGCGCAGATTCACGCCGGCGGCCGCGGCAAGGGTGGTGGGGTCAAGCTCGCGCGCTCGCTCGACGAGGTGCGGCAGCTGGCCGGGCAGATTCTGGGTATGCAGCTCGTCACGCATCAGACCGGGCCGCAGGGGCAGAAGGTGCGCCGGCTGCTGATCGAGGACGGCGCGGACATCAAAAAGGAGTACTACGCCGCGGTGCTCACCGACCGCGCGACGCAAAAGGTCGCGGTCATGGCCTCCAGCGAAGGCGGCATGGACATCGAGGAGGTGGCGGCCAAGACGCCGGACAAAATCCGCAAGGTGTTCGTCGATCCGCTCATCGGGCTGCAGCCGCAGCAGGCGCATGAGCTGGCTGCGGGCATCGGCATACCGGAGGCTTCGCTGCCGCAGGCCGTCGAGGTGTTCCAGAAGCTCTACCAGACGTATATGGACACCGACGCCTCGCTGGTGGAAATCAACCCGCTCATCCTCGAAGGCGACGGGCAGATCAAGGCGCTGGACGCCAAGTTCAACATCGACGACAACGCGCTGTTCCGTCACCCGGAAATCGAGGCGCTGCGCGATCTGGACGAGGAAGACCCGGCGGAAACCGAAGCGCACAAGCACGACCTGGCCTACATCCAGCTCGACGGCAACATCGGCTGCCTGGTCAACGGTGCCGGACTGGCGATGGCGACGATGGACACCATCAAGCTGTTCGGCGGCTCGCCGGCCAATTTCCTCGACGTCGGCGGTGGGGCGACCACGGAAAAAGTGACCGAGGCGTTCAAAATCATGCTGCACAACCCGCACGTCAAGGCGATCCTGGTGAACATTTTTGGCGGCATCATGCGCTGCGACACCATTGCCGAAGGCGTGATCGCCGCCAGCCGTGCGGTGGGCTTGAGCGTGCCGTTGGTCGTGCGCATGAAAGGCACCAACGAAGACATCGGCCGCAAGATGTTGGCCGAGTCCGGGCTGCCAATCATCAGCGCCGAAACCATGGGCGAAGCCGCGCAGGCAGCGGTCAAAGCCGCGCAACTCAGCGCCTGATCCACCGCCCACCCCAACGAGGACGATATGTCGATTCTGATCAACAAAGACACCAAGGTCATCACTCAGGGCATCACCGGCAAGACCGGCCAATTCCACACCCGCATGTGCCGCGACTACGCCAACGGCCGCAACTGCTTCGTCGCCGGGGTCAACCCGAAAAAGGCCGGCGAAGACTTCGAGGGCATCCCGATCTACGGCAGCGTCGCCGACGCCAAGGCGGCCACCGGCGCCACCGTGTCGGTGATCTACGTGCCGCCGGCCGGCGCGGCCGATGCGATTTGGGAGGCGGTGCAGGCCGGCCTCGACCTGGTCATCTGTATCACCGAGGGCATTCCGGTCAAGGACATGCTGCTGGTGCGCAACCGCATGAAGGCCAAGGAGGCTGCCGGCGGCAAGAAAACCCTGCTGCTCGGGCCGAACTGCCCGGGGCTGATCACCCCGGACGAAATCAAAATCGGCATCATGCCCGGGCACATCCACCGCAAAGGGCGGGTGGGCATCGTCTCGCGCTCGGGCACGCTGACCTACGAGGCGGTGGCGCAGGTCACCGAGCTCGGGCTGGGGCAGAGCAGCGCAGTGGGCATCGGCGGCGACCCGATCAACGGCCTCAAACACATCGACATCATGCGTCTGTTCAACGACGACCCGGAGACCGACGCGGTGATCATGATCGGCGAAATCGGCGGCTCCGACGAAGCCGAGGCCGCGCGCTGGTGCAAGGAGCACATGAAAAAACCGGTGGTCGGGTTCATCGCCGGGGTCACCGCGCCGCCGGGCAAGCGCATGGGCCACGCCGGGGCGCTGATTTCCGGCGGCGAAGACACCGCCGAGGCCAAACTGGCGATCATGGAAGCGTGCGGTTTCAAGGTGACGCGCAATCCCTCCGAGATGGGCAAGCTGCTGGCGCAGGTTTTGCGCTGACCGCTTTTCCATGCGGGCAACGGCTCGCCCGGTTACAAAAGGTATGATGTGCGCAGCATGCCGCGCAGCAAGCGGCATGCTTTTCCTTTTGGGCAAGCTGCGGCATGGAGCACTATTTCACCGTCGAATTTCTCGCGGCGATCGGCCAGATCGTTCTGATCGATATTTTGCTGGGTGGTGACAACGCCGTGGTCATTGCCTTGGCCACGCGCAAACTGCCGGTCCACCAGCGCAAACTCGGCATTCTCTGGGGTACCGCTGGGGCCATCGGGCTGCGGGTGGTGCTGATTTTTTTCGCGCTGACGCTGCTGCAGCTGCCGTTTCTCAAAATCGTCGGTGCGCTACTGCTGCTGTGGATCGGCATCAAACTGCTGGCGCCCCAGGAAGAAGAAGGCCATGGCGAAGTCCGCTCCGCGGACAAATTATGGGCTGCGGTCAAGACGGTGATCGTTGCCGATTTTGTCATGAGCCTGGACAACGTCATCGCCATCGCCGGGGCGGCGCAAAACGCCGGCGAGCGGCATGCGATGCTGCTCGTCGTGTTCGGCCTGCTGTTGAGCGTGCCGATCATCGTCTGGGGCAGCCAGTTGGTCATCCGGCTGATGCAGCGCTTTGCATTCATCATCACCTTGGGGGCGATGCTGCTGGGTTGGATCGCCGGCGGCCTGTTGGTCTCCGACCCGGCGGTGGAGCGCTGGGTGCAGGATTTGCCGCTGGCGGACTATGCCGAAAAAATCGCCGGCCTCGTCGGGGCGCTGATCGTCTGGGCGGGCTCGCGGCTGGTGTACTCCCGCTCGCCGGTGTCTGCCGCATGAATGCCGCACTGAGCCAATCCGCTGCGACGCCGCCGGCGTTGCAGTACGACATCATCAGCCTCACCCACACCGGGCGGGTGCGCGAACACAACGAGGATGCCGTCGCTTACGACGCCGTGGCGCAGATCGCCGTGCTCGCCGACGGCATGGGCGGCTACGCTGCAGGCGAGGTGGCCAGCGGCATGGCTACTGCGCAAATCTGCGCGCGCATCGCCAGACTGAAAGCCGAGTATCCCAAGGTGACGGCGCTGGACCTGTCCACCGAGTTGCGCCTTGCCATCCGCCACGCCAACGCCGACATCCTGCGCGCGGCGCGCAGCAATCCGCAGTTTTCCGGCATGGGGGCGACGCTGGTGACGGTGGCGTTCACCGGTAACGTCGCCGTGATTGCCCACGCCGGCGACTCGCGGGCGTATTTGTTGCGCCAGAACCAATTGCGCCTGCTCACCCGCGACCATTCGGCGTTGCAGGAACAGATCGACATGGGGCTGATCCTGCCAGAGGATGCCGAGCGCATGGGCGGAAAGAATCTAGTCACCCGCGCCTTGGGCGTGGATGCCAAGCTCGAACCCGACGTGGCCATGCATCCCATGATGGCGGGGGACACGTTGCTACTGTGCTCCGATGGCTTGAACGATATGCTGGCTGATGCCAAAATCGAAGCCGTGTTGCGGCAATATGCTGGACATCCTGAGGCGGCAGTCCGGCAACTCATCGACGAAGCGAATGCAGCAGGCGGGCGGGACAATATTTCCGTCATCCTCGTCTGCACGCGCGCGTCGGCCTGAATCGCAGCCTGCTGCCCGATTGATTGTTTACCAACGGACTTCGAATCGTGGCCAAACTCGTGATCACTCTGGATGGCAAGGTGCTCAAAGAGGTCGTCCTCAGCAAAGATCGCACCACGCTGGGCAGACGTCCCTACAACGACGTCGTCATCGACAATCTGGCCGTCAGCGGCGAGCATGCCGTGCTGCTGCGTGATGTCGCTGCTGGCACGGAAAGCTACACCATCCAAGACCTTGGCAGCACCAACGGCACGTATTTGAACGGCGCGCCGATCAAATCCGCCCCGTTCCGCGAGGGTGACACCGTCGACATCGGCAAATACAGCCTGCGCCTGCTGTCGGACACTAGGCAGACCTCGTTCGGCCCGTCGCGTTTCGGCGCCAGCACTGGGTTCGGCCCGTCACGCTTTGGCAACTCCGGGTTTGCCGACTCGCGCAGCCGCGCCGGCGATGCCGACCGTAGCTACAAAATCAAAGTGCTCAGCGGCGACGCCGCCGGGCGCGAAATCCTGCTGAGCAAAGAGCAGACCACCTTCGGCCAACGCGGCATCCTGGTGGTGAGCGTGACGCGCAAACCGCGCGGTTACGAACTCGTCCAGGTCGAAGGCGAAAAACGCGCGCAGGTCAACGGCGTGTCGCTCGGCCTGATGCCGGTGGTGTTGCGCTCGGGCGACGTCATCAACCTTTCTGGCGTGCAGTTGCAGTTTCTGCAGGTTTGAGCCGTGGCTAGGCTTGCTCTGCGGCGCAGCACGCGGCGTTAAAGTCAGCGCGGCACGCGCATGACCTTGAGCATATTGGTGCCGCCGGCCATGCCGATGGGTTCGCCGCAGGTGATGGCGTAGCTGTCGCCCGAGGCGACGGCGTTTTTTTCGATCAGCCGGGCTTCGGCCTGGTTGAGCAGCGCATCGCGGTCGGTGGTGTCGAAGTGCAGCAGCATCGGCCGCACGTTGCGGTACAGCGCCATGCGTCGCACCGAGGTTTCGCTGCGCGACAAGGCGTAGATCGGCACTTTGACGCGGTGGCGGCTCATCCACAACGCCGTCGACCCCGACTCGGTCAGCGCGGCGATCGCTTTGCAGCCCAGGTGATGCGCGGTGAACAACGCGGCCATGGCAATCGACTGATCGATGCGGGTGAACTGTTTGTCGATGAAGTCGTGTTCGAGCTTGATTTCTTCGAATTTCTCCGCCGCCTCGCAAATGCTCGCCATGGTTTCCACGGTTTCCACCGGGTACTTGCCGGCGGCGGTTTCGGCCGAGAGCATCACCGCGTCGGTGCCGTCGAGAACGGCATTGGCGACGTCGGACACTTCGGCGCGGGTGGGCACGGCGTTATTGATCATCGACTCCATCATCTGCGTGGCGGTGATGACCACGCGATCCATTTCGCGCGCCATGCGGATCATGCGTTTTTGCAGCGCCGGAACCGCCGGGTTGCCCACTTCGACGGCCAGATCGCCGCGCGCGACCATGATGCCGTCGGACGCGCGCAGGATTTCGCTCAGCGCGTCGATCGCTTCGACCCGCTCGATCTTGGCGATCAACGCTGGCTTGTGTCCATAAGGCTCGCCGGCGACGTTGGCGAGCTGGCGGGCGAGCTCCATGTCGGTGGCGCTTTTGGGAAACGACACGGCCAGATAGTCGGCCTGGAACGACATCGCGGTGCGAATGTCTTCCATGTCCTTGGCGGTGAGCGCGGGCGCCGACAGGCCGCCGCCCTGCTTGTTGATGCCCTTGTTGTTCGACAGCTCGCCGCCGATGGTGACCACGGTGTGGATTTCCGGGCCGCTGACCGATTCGACGGTGAGCACGATCAGCCCGTCGTTGAGCAGTAGACGGTCGCCTGGCTTGACGTCGCGCGGCAGGTCTTTGTAATCCAGGCCGCAGCGGGTGTCGTCGCCGATCTCGCAAGTGGCGTCGAGGATGAATTTTTGCCCGGTCTGCAGCATGACCTTGCCGTCCTTGAAGCGGCCGACGCGGATTTTCGGGCCTTGCAGGTCGGCCATGATGGCCACGGCCTTGCCCAGGCGGCTCGCGGTGTCGCGGATCAACCGGGCACGGTCGATGTGATCCTGCGCCTGACCATGAGAAAAATTCAGCCGTACGACGTCGACGCCGGCGGCGATCATGCGTTCGAGGACTTCGGGTGCGGAACTGGCGGGGCCGACGGTGGCAACGATTTTGGTGGCGCGGGACATGGAGATCAGGGGGTGGAAAAGGTGGGCAAGCCAAAGAATCCGGGCGAAAATGCGAAATCGGTCACGACAAACGGCACATAGTGTAGAGCGTGCACTTGACCCAACCGTGCCGGCAGCCAAAATCGCCGCATTACATTTGATCTTCCGCAGCCCCTGCACATTCCGCCCAGCGCGCGCCGCTTGCACGATGCCATGAACGCCCTGCCCCAAGTCGATGCGTCAGCGGCCGTGGTGCCAGACCCCGCACAGTCACCCGGCCTGGCCGCCGTGCCCGAAGTGCGCACGCTGCTCGAAGCCGTCGATTTACCGATCGGCCGCTGGGACCGGCAAGCGCGGCTGACGTTTTTCAACCCGCCTTACGTCGCCTGGGCACGCAGCACGCCGCAACAACTGCTCGGCCGGAGCTTGTCCGAACTTTACGGCGAGGAGGCATGGGCGGCGGCGCAACCGGCGTTCGAGCGCGCCTTTGCCGGGCAGCAGGCCGATTACTTGCGGCTGTTGCGCCACCTCGACCCGCCGCGCTGGGCGCGCATCCAGGTGTTTCCCGAGCGTGGCAGCGGCGGGCGCATCGACGCCGTCTACACCATTGCTCACGACGTGCACGACGACATCACCACCGCGCTGGCGCTCAAACGCTCGAACTGGTTGCTCGAACAGGCGCTGGACAATTTGCCGTGGGGGGTGATCGAAAGCAATGCCGAGCTCATCATCACCCGCTGGTCGCGCTCGGCGCAGGCCATTCTGGGTTACACCGAAAGCGAGCGCCTGGGTACTCACCGCCTGTCCGTGGGCGTCCCGGCGGAGGAGCGCGAGCGCACGCTGGCGATCTACGAACGGCTGCTGCACGGCGAAGTCGATCACTGGGTACAGCAGGCGCAATACGTGCGCAAAGACCGCCGGCGCATTTGGGTCGAATGGACGTTGTCGGCGCTGCGTGACGAAGAAGGCCGCGTGGTGTCGCTGCTGACCTTCGTTCGCGACGTGACGCATCAAGTCGACACCCACGCCCGTCTGCTGCACCATGCCGAACGCGACGCGCTCACCGGCGTGCTCAGCCGCCGCGCCATCATGGAGCGGCTCGATACCGCATTGTCGCGGCGCATGCACGACGACATGCTGGCGTTGTGCTTCATCGACCTCGACGGTTTCAAGCAGATCAACGACCGCCTCGGGCACGTGCGCGGTGACCGGCTGCTGGTGCAGGTGGCGCACGCCATCCAGGATGTGTTGCGGCGCGACGATGCCGTCGGCCGCCTGGGCGGCGATGAATTCGTCGTGCTTAGCGCCGTGGCCGATCTGGCGTCGGCGCAGGCGCTGGCAGCCAAGCTGGTCGAGGTCAGCGCCAGTGCGGGTTACGACCTGTTGTCAGGTCAGCGCGTGACCGCCAGCATCGGCGTGGCCGTGGTGCCCACCCATGCGCGCAGCAGTTTCGACTTGCTGCAACGCGCCGACGATGCGATGTACGCGGCGAAAAACAGCGGCAAAAACCGCTGGGCGATGTGCCATCAACGGCTGTGAACGCTGCGGCGTGCTGCGGCGCAGGCTGCTAAGGCCAAGTGCGGGCCATCCACCCCAACGCCTAGAACGCGAGCATGCCGCTGAGGATGGTGCCCAGAATGCCCCTGCGCGCGAAAAAATAGCCGGCGGCGACGATCGCTGCGCCGAGCTTGACCCACGGCGGCCCCAGCGGCGTGAGCAACAGCAGCTCCGGTGCCACCACGGCGGCCAGCGCCGCAGCGGGAGCGAAGCGCAGCGCGATTTTCACCCGCCCTGGCAACGGCATCGGCCGGCGTGAGAGCAGGAACAGGTTACGGCTGAGCACGGTGACTGCCGTCAGTCCGGCGACCAGGGCGATTTGTTGCAGCAGCGTCATGGCGACTCGATGCGTCAGGGCTTGGTGCCGTCGAGCACGGTGTTGCTGGCGGCGAGTTGGCGGTTGCTCCACGCCTCCCACACCATGCCGACGGTCAGCGCGCCGACGATGGCCGCCACCAAGTTCAGGCGCAGCGGCAACCAGAACAACATGGCGCTGAGGGCGGAGGCGACGACGATGACCACGGCGATGGTGCGGTCAGCCAGCAGCGACAGCACGATGCCTAGCAGCGCCAGGGTACCGGCGAACGCCACTCCCCACGAGCCCGGGATATGCTGCGCCAGCACGATACCGGCGATGGACGGAACCTGCCAGGCGACCCAGTTGGCCAGCGACACGCCGATGAAGTAATGCACCTGCTCGGGCGACCCGGTGGGATGCGGATGGCGCCGGATCATCAGCACCTGGTTGAGGTCACCGATGAGGTAGCCGTAAAGCAAGCGACGCAACCGCGGCACGGTGTCGAAATAGGGCCGCATCTGCGCGCTGAAGACGACGAAGCGCAGGTTGACGCAAAACGCAGTCCCCAGGATCAGCCACAGCGGCGCGCCCGCGGCGATCAACGGCAGTGCTGCCAGTTGCGCGCTGCCGGCGAAGACGAACAGACTGATGGCCAGCGCCAGTTGCACGCTCAACCCCGACTTGACCATGGCCACTCCGGTGACCAGGCCCCAGGCGGAAATGCCCAGCGAGACGGCGCGCATGTCGCGCAAACCCTCGCGCACGGCGGGTTGGGCCAACAGAGTTCGAACGCGGGCGACGGCTGACATGGCAAACAACGCGAAAAGCGTATTTTGCGCCGCATCAAAAGTTTGCCGCAAGCCAGGTTTTGCCGCATGTGACAAAAAAGAGGCAAACGCGCAGGCGCTGCAAACCCGGCGATGGCTCACCGAGGCGGCGGAACGGCGACGCGGCGCAGCACCGGAGCGTGTTTGAGCGCGTCGAGCAGCGGCGCGGTCTGCTGCGGCGTCAACCCGGCTTGTTGTGCCAGCGGGACGAACTGCAACACTAGGTTGGGCGCGTACAGCCAGAATGCGCTGGCGGTGTAGCGTGCCAGCGCCAGCGCTGCCCGCGCATGCCCCAGCCGCGACAGCAACACGATGCGGCGCAGCAGCAGATTCGGGTCGCCATACGCATGGCTGACGCGGTCGATCGCGGCCAACTCGCGCCGCAGTCGATCGGGCGAATCGCTGGCGAGGATGGGCAAGCCGCTGGTTTGCGCAAAGCCGATCAGCGGGCGGAAAAACAGATCGCTGCGCTCGGCCTGGGCGATTGCCTGCTGCGCCTGCTGCGGCTGCGCCGAATACGCGGTATTGGTCAGCGCGTAGTCGAAAATGGCTTTGACCACCAGCGCGATCGCCAGCGCCGCGGCCAGCAGCGCGGCAGCGCGGGGCAGTTCAGCGGCGCAGCGGCCGGTGGCAAGCGCGGCGCGCTGCCCGTCACCGGCCTCCATCCAGCCGGCGAGAAAGGCGAAAATCCACAAAAAGTACAGATACCACAGCGGATATTCGACCAGGCTGTGCAGACCGATGAACGCCACCCCCATCCATGCCGTCAGCGGTAGCGGCGACGGGGCATGCGACGGGGCGCGGCCGGTTCGCATCCAGCCACGCAGCGCGCGCCACAGCCAGGCGAGGGCGACCAGCAGCACCGGCACGGTGCCTACCAGCCCGGTTTCGGCCAGCAGTTGC
>JBFXEK010000017.1:0-10758 GCA_050180155.1 Thiomonas sp.
ATATTTGAGCAGCGGTGCGGTGGATTTGGGGAGGTCGATACCGTAATGGTCCAAGCGCCACAGCAGCGGGGCGATGGCCACGTCGAGCATGGAAAAATCCTCGCCGAGCATGTATTTGTTTTTGAGGAACACCGGGGCGAGCTGGGTCAGGCGGTCGCGGATGGCGGCGCGGGCTTTTTCCAGCGCTTTTTCGTTGGACTTGGTCGCGCGCGATTCGAGCGTGCTGACGTGGACGAACAATTCTTTTTCGAAGTTGAACAAGAACAACCGTACCCGGGCGCGCGCTACCGGGTCGCCCGGCATGAGTTGCGGGTGCGGGAAGCGCTCGTCGATGTATTCGTTGATGATGTTCGATTCGTACAGGATCAGGTCGCGTTCGACCAGGATGGGCACTTGGCCGTAGGGGTTCATGACACTGACGTCTTCGGGTTTGTTGAACAGGTCGACGTCACGGATTTCGAAATCCATGCCTTTTTCGAACAGCACGAAACGGCAGCGTTGCGAGAACGGGCAGGTCGTGCCGGAATAGAGCACCATCATGAATGCAGACTCCTGAAAGACAGAACGGGGTGGCATGGCCACCCCGGCGGTTCGGTTCGAACGGGCATCGCCCATGGGGGCGGGCGACGGGCCGGTGTTACGTCACATCTTTCCAGTATTCGGATTTCAATTTCCAGGTGAGAAAAGTGAAAAATCCCAGGAAAATGAGCACGATGACGCCTAGACGCTTGCGCAGGAGCTGGTCGGGCTCGGCCATCCACTGCATGTAGGCGACGAGGTCGGCAACAGTCGAATCATACTCGGTCGGCGATTGCGTTCCCGGCGTGAGCTGGGTATAGCCGATGAAGGTCTTGAGCTGCACCGAAGGGTCTGACGGGTCGGGGCCGACGGCGAAATTGGCCGCGCGCTGACCCTGCAGCATCCACAGCGGATTGGGCATGTTCACCCCGGGGAAGGCCAGATTGTTCCAGCCGGTCGGGCGGGTGTCGTCGCGGTAGAACGTGCGCAAATAGGTGTAGAGAAAGTCGGCGCCGCTGCCGCGGTGCGAGGCCAGCGCCTTGGTGATGATCGACAAATCGGGCGGCTCGGTGCCGAACCATTTTTCGGCCTGCGCCGGGGTCATCGCCACGCGCATGGTGTCGCCGATTTTGGCGTCACCGAACATCAAGTTGTGCGCGATCTGGTCGTCGCTCAGGCCAATGCCGCGCAGACTTTCGTAGCGCATGTATTTGGCCGAATGACAGCCCAGGCAGTAATTGACGAACAGCCGAGCTCCGTTTTGCAGCGCCAGCAAATTGTTCACCCGGTAAGGGGCGTGATCGAGCGGGATTTCTTTTTCTTCCGAGGCGGCGTGGGCTGCGGTGTGCAGCACCGCGCCCAGCAGCAGCCCCAGGCCGATTCGGCGGAGAATGGTTTTCATGTCGGCTGGCTCAATGCGCTTTGTAAACGAGACGTTGCGGCACGGGTTTGAATTCTCCCAGGCGGCTCCACCACGGCATGAGGAAAAAGAAGCTGAAATACAGCAGGGTACAAGTCAGCGCCACGGCGTAGGCCAGCGGCGACGGCGGCTGGATGCCGAAATACCCTAGAACCATGAAGTTGAGGGCGAACAGCACGTAGATGGCGCGGTGCCAGCCGGGGCGGTAGCGGATCGACTTCACCGGCGAACGATCCAGCCAGGGCAGGAAGAAAAAGATCAACACCGCGCCGCCCATGCTGACCACGCCCCAGAATTTGGCGTCGATGGTGGCCAGCGCCCAGAACAACAGCGCACCGCCCAGGGCGAACGCGGCGGCGCGCGCCGGCTTGCCGCGGTGACGCCACAGCGCATACAGCGTGGCGACGACGAGCACGCCCATCCAGATGTGCACGGTGTTGCTCGTGGTGGCGCGCAGGATGGAATAGAACGGCGTGAAGTACCACACCGGCGCGATGTGTGGCGGGGTCTTGAGTGGGTTGGCCGGGATGAAGTTGTTGTGTTCGAGGAAGTAGCCGCCGAACTGCGGGGCGAAGAACACCACGGCACAGAAAATCATCAGGAACACCGACAGACCGAACAAGTCGTGCACGGTGTAGTAGGGGTGGAACGCTACGCCATCGCGCGGGATGCCGCGGCCATCCTTGTTGTCCTTGATCTCGATGCCGTCCGGGTTGTTCGAGCCGACCTGGTGCAGGGCGATGATGTGCGAGCCGACCAGGCCGATGAGCAGCAGCGGAATGGCGATGACGTGGAAGGCGAAAAAGCGGTTCAGCGTCACGTCGCTGACTACGTAATCACCACGGATCCACACCGCCAGATCGGGGCCGATGAGCGGAATGGCGGAAAACAGGTTGACGATGACCTGCGCGCCCCAGAACGACATCTGCCCCCAGGGCAGCAGATAGCCGAAAAACGCCTCGGCCATCAGGCAGAGAAAAATCAGGCAGCCGAAAATCCAAATGAGTTCACGCGGGGTGCGGTACGAACCGTAGATCAGCCCGCGGAACATGTGCAAATAAATGACGATGAAAAACGCCGACGCGCCGGTGGAGTGGATGTAGCGGATCAGCCAGCCCCAGTTGACGTCGCGCATGATGTACTCGACCGAGCCGAACGCCAGCGCGGCGTCGGGCTTGTAGTTCATCACCAGGAAAATGCCGCTGATGATCTGGATGGCCAGCACGACGATCGACAGCGAACCGAAGTAATACCAAAAATTGAGGTTTTTCGGCGCGTAGTACTCGGTCAGGTGCGCGCTCCACAGCGAGGAGAACGGAAAGCGCTTGTCGATCCAGCCGCGCAGCCCGCCGTGCTCGGGCGTGGCGTGCGCGCCATGCAGCGTTTGATCTGCCATTGAGATGTCTCCTGTGGGTGTTGTTGGACATGCGGCCGCCGGCGGCAGAATCCGCCACGATCCGACCGCGTCAAGCCTGCTCGTGTTCGCCGATGCGCAGTTTGGTCGCGGTCAAATACATATACGGTGGCACGACCAGGTTGTCGGGCGCGGGCATGTTTTTGAACACCCGGCCGGCCAGGTCGAACATCGAACCGTGGCACGGGCAGAGAAAGCCACCGTCCCAGTCGGAAGGCAGAGAAGGCTGCGGCCCCGGGGTGAAGCGGTCCACCGGCGAGCAGCCCAGATGGGTACAGATGCCCACGACCACCAGATACTCTTTTTTGATCGATCGCCACTGCGTCTGCGCCCACACCGGGGTAGGGAAGGCAGTGCGCTTGGAATCCGGGTCGGCCACCAGCGACTGGGTGACGTTGAGCGATTCGAGCATCGCCGGGGTGCGGTGCAGAATCCATACGGGCTGCCCGCGCCACAGCACGGTCATTTTTTCCGTTGGCCGCAGCGAACTGATGTCCACGTCCACCGGGCCGCCCTCGGCGCGCGCCTTGGCCGACGGCGCCATCGAATCGACAAACGGGATCGCCGCACCTCCGGCAGCCACGCAACCGGCGCAGCCCGTTGCAATCAACCATGTGCGACGTTTCGAATCCATAGAAAAGCTCCACGAAAGATGGCGCATTGTTCCCTGCGCCGCAGCGCTTGGGCATTAGGAAAACCCTCTATAAGCGCTCACTGATTTGGCGGCTTGTCGTTGAGGAAAGTCAATCCAATCCCTGTTGCGTTGCAACAAAATGAAATCGGCAAGCGAAATGCGTTGACGCCCGTTGGCGCAACGCGCGCTGGCCACCGTGGCGGTCAGACTAGGTTTCGCGCGATGAGTTCGGCGACATGTCTGGCAGATCCAGCCCGGCGATCGACAGCGGCCGGCGCAGCGCCATGCGCTTGGCGTAATGGCCTTCCATGCGGCCGAGCACGCCAGACAAAAACCGCGTGGCCTCGACGATGTGCGGCCCCTTGTTGAGCATGGCACATTCGGCACGGATGCTCATCGCCGCGTCGGTCACCTCCGGGCGCGAGGGCAGGCCGCTGCGCGCCATGGTGTCGAGGATTTGCGTGGCCCAGATCACCGGCAGATGCGCCGCTTCGCACAGCCACAAAATTTCCTCTTGCGCTTCGGACAGCCGTTCGTAGCCGAGTTCCACCGCCAAATCGCCGCGCGCGATCATCACCCCCACTGCGGGGTGCGCGAGCGCGTCGAACAAAATCGCCGGCAGGCTGGCGAACGCCTGGCGGTTTTCGATTTTGAGCACGATGCCGGCGTTGCCGCGGCCGAGCGCGGCCAGTTGCCGGCGCAGCGCCGCCACGTCCTGCACGCTGCGCAAAAAAGACAGCGCGACCAGATCGGCGTGCGCCGCCATCGCCTGCAGATCAGCGGCGTCTTTGTCGGTCAGCGCCGGGGTGTGAAACACGGTATCGGGAAAGTTGATGCCTTTTTCCGCCTTGAGCGTGCTGCCCTGCGGCGCGGCGTGGGTGATGCGCAGTTGCAGCGCGTCGGTGCTGCAGCGTTCGATGACGGCGCCGATGCGGCCGTCGTCGAGCCACACCGCCTGCCCCGGCTGCGCCGCGGTGAATGCGGCGTCCAACGTGCACTGCACCTGCGGCGGCTGGACGAACCGCCCCTGCGCGTCGCGCACTCCGCAGTGGCCGGGCTGGGGGTCGCGCGTGAGCAGCAGCGGGTCGCCCACCTGCAGCCGTATCACCCCCGGCACCTCGGCGACGTCCTGAAGGACGCCGCTGCACAGCAAACCGCCGTCGGCGAGCAGGGAAAAAGTCTGGCCTTGCTCCAGATACGCCGCACGCTCGAAGGTGAAAAGCAGCAAATCGCCCTCACGCGTCAGCAGCCTGGCTTGGCGCATCCGGCCGCGTGTGTCGGTCAGCCGCAAGCAGGTGGATGTCGGCAGGCGGGCGGGCAGCGCAGGAACCACTCGACGGGCAGACAACACGCTTTGCGCGCCTGCGGCCGTAGGGGCTGGGCCGGTACCGAACCACAAGGCCAGCCGTGCCGGCTCGACAGTGCGGCCGCGCACGTCGCGCTGCGGCCGCAGGTGCAGCACCTGGCCTTGCGGTCGCAGCGCCCCGGTGCGCGATTTCGGCCCGGCCAGGTCGATTTGCACGCGTGCCGGTGGTTGCCGCGCGCCGCAGACTGCGCGCACCTGCGCGGCCATGCGCTGCCAGACCGCGGCGTCGTCGTGCGCGCAGTTGATTCGTGCCACGTCCATTCCGGCGGCGACCAAGTCGCGCACCAGGCCAGGATCGTCGGCGGCGGCGGTGTCGAGCGTGACCATGATGCGCACGTCGCGTCCCGGGCGGGCACTGCCGAGCAGCGCAGCGGCGTTGCGTTGCAGCAATTGCGCTCCCTGCGCGAAGCTGCAGGCGGCATCGCCCCGTGGCGGGTGCGGCTGGCCGAGCAGGTCGTCCAGGCGGTCGAGCACGGCGTCGAGAGCAGCCAGCACATGCGTTTCCAGGCTGCCGAGAGACGACAGCCCGAGTCGCGCCAACTGCAGTTGCAACGGACGCAAATCGGCCTGCCGCACCGCGAGGTAGTGCAGCAGATTGCGTGCACTGATTTGCCGTTGCGCGGGCAGGGTGGCGATGCGCGCGGCGTGCGCCTGCTCGAACGCCAGCGCCGCATCGCGCAAGTGGGCGATGGCGTCGCGCAGGGCAGCCGCATCGGGCAAGGAGGACATGCCGCGTTGATACCACGCGGCGGTGACCGGGTTGTGTCAGCGCTGGGTCAAAACCGTTCGTCGTCGCGCAAATAGCGCCAGCGGCCCGGCGGCAGCGCCCCCAGCCGCACCCGCCCCAGGCGTACCCGTTTGAGCGCGGTCACGCGCAGCCCGACGAGCTCGCACATGCGACGGATTTGGCGTTTTTTGCCTTCACGCAGCACGAAGCGCAACTGCTGCGGGTTCACCCATTCCACCTGCGCCGGCTTGAGCGGCTGACCGTCGAGCCACAAGCCGTGGCGCAGCAGGGAGAGCTTGTCCGCGGGCAAGGCCGACTGCACGTCCTGCGCTGCGGCGTGATCGGGCGAAGACGCTGCCAGCCGAACGCGCACCAGGTATTCCTTTTCCACCGCGCTGTCTTCGCCGATGAGTTGGCGGGCGATGCGTCCGTCCTGCGTGAGCACCAGCAGCCCGGTGGAGTCGATGTCCAGCCGGCCGGCCACCGCCAGATGGCGCAGATGCGCCGGCGAGAAGGGCTGCGGCGCGGTGCAATCGGCCCAGCGGTTGCCGGCCGTGATCAGCGCCACGGCCGGGGTGTAGCCGTGCTCGGCCTGAGCGCTCACGTAGCCAACGGGTTTGTGCAACAGAATCGTCACCCGCGCGGCCTGCTGCTGCTGCGCCGGTTTGCGCACGCTGATGCGCGTTGCCGGCAGGTCGGCCGGGACTTTGCTGCCGAGTACGGCGGGAACGCCGTCGAGCAGCACCCAGCCGCGGCCGATCCAGTCGTCGGCCTCACGGCGCGACGCCAGCCCGAGCGCGGCCATGCGCTTGGACAGCCGAACCGTCGCTGCTGCGGCGTCGGCATCGGCCGCATCGCCCGGTGCCGATGCACCGCGGCGCTGCGGTGCCGGCGTCTGGCCGGTGCGCCGCTCGAGCGCGCCTTTCGCCCAGGGAATGGATGCGCTCATGCCGGGTCGGACGCGGCGGCGCGCCGGCTGCGCCGCCAGCCCCAGGCGGCCAGCAGCCAGCGGGTGAGCGCACGCCGCGGCAGCTGCGACAGCACCAGCCCGGCAAACACCAGCGCGCAGCCGGCGATCGCCCGCGCATCGAGCCGCTGGCCGAGCACCACCCAGGCGGCCAGCGCCGCGAACACGCCCTCCATGCTGAAAATCACCGCGGCGTGGGCGGGGTTGGCGTCGCGCTGCGCCACCACCTGCAAGGTGTAGGCGATGCCCACCGACAGCACGCCGCCGTAGGCGATCGGCAGCAGACCATCGACCAGCGCGCGGGCGCTGATCGGCTCGACCGCCAACCCCGCCGCCAGCGCGAGCACGCCGCAGACCAGAAATTGCACCAGCGCGAGCTGCAGCGGCTCGTGCCGCGGCGCCCAGCGGGCCAGCAGCAGAATCTGCACACTGATGAACAGCGCGCCGGCCAGCTCCAGCCAGTCGCCGTGGCGCACATGGAAGTCGCCGCGCACGCTCAGCAGATACATGCCGGCGGCGGCCAGCAGGCTGCCCGCCCAGAGGCCCGGGGCCAGCGGGCCGTGGTGCCGCAAAGCCAGGCCGAGAAAGGGCACGAGAATGACGTACAGCGAGCTGATGAACCCGGCGTTGGCCACCGTCGTCGATTCCAGCCCGATCTGCTGCAGCGAAATCGACACCGCCACCACCGCGCCGAGCATCGCCCCGTGCCGCCACAGTAGCCGCGCCGGCGCGTGGCCGGCAGTCGGCGTGAACGGCGCGATGCCGCGCAGCGCCAGCCACGCGCCGACCACCACCGCGCCAAGCAGAAAGCGCAGCCCGGTGTAGGTGAGGGCGCCGACGGTGCCGATGCTCGCGGTCTGCGCGACGAACGCCGTGCCCCAGATGAACGAGGCCAGCAGCATCAAAGCGGCGGCGCGCAGCGAACGGACGGGGGAGGACAACACGGCAAGACGGCGGAAAATCAAAAAAGCCCGCCGCGGGGGCGGCAGGCAGCAGGTGGATGATAGGGGAAGGCAGGACGGTGTGGCAGGGTGCGGCCGGCGCAGCGCGCCGAACCGCGCGGCTCACATACTGCGGCGATACTGCCCGCCGACTTCGAACAGCGCGCTGGTGATCTGCCCCAGGCTGCACACCCGCACCGCGTCCATCAGCACCTCGAACACATTGCCGTTGTCCAGCACAGCCTGTTGCAGCCGCTGCAGCATCGCCGGCGCCTCGCCGGCGTGGCGGGCGTGGAAGGCGGCCAGCCGCCGCAGTTGCGACTCCTTTTCTTCGTCGGTCGAGCGCGCCAGTTCCAGCTTGGCCGGCACCGGGTCGCCATGCGGGTTGCGGAAGGTGTTGACACCGATGATGGGCAGCTCGCCGCTGTGCTTGAGCATTTCGTAGTGCAGGCTTTCCTCCTGGATTTTGCTGCGCTGGTAGCCGGTTTCCATCGCCCCGAGCACGCCACCGCGGTCGGCGATCGCCTCGAACTCCTTGAGCACCGCTTCTTCCACCAGGTCGGTGAGCTCGTCGATGATGAACGCGCCCTGGTTGGGGTTTTCGCACTTGGCCAGCCCCCACTCGCGGTTGATGATGAGCTGGATCGCCAGCGCGCGGCGCACGCTGTCTTCGGTCGGCGTGGTGATCGCCTCGTCGAAGGCGTTGGTGTGCAGGCTGTTGCAGTTGTCGTAAATCGCAATCAGCGCCTGCAGCGTGGTGCGGATGTCGTTGAACTGGATTTCCTGCGCGTGCAGGCTGCGGCCGCTGGTCTGCACGTGGTATTTGAGCTTCTGGCTGCGCTCGTTGGCGCCGTATTTGTCGCGCATCGCCACCGCCCAGATGCGCCGCGCCACCCGGCCGAGCACGCTGTACTCCGGGTCCATGCCGTTGCTGAAAAAGAAGCTCAGGTTGGGCGCGAAGTCGTCGATGTGCATGCCGCGCGCCAGATACGCCTCGACGAAGGTGAAGCCGTTGGCCAGGGTGAAGGCGAGCTGGCTGATGGGGTTGGCCCCGGCCTCGGCGATGTGGTAGCCGGAAATCGACACCGAGTAGAAATTGCGTACCTTGTGGTGAACGAAATACTCCTGGATGTCGCCCATGACCTTGAGCGAAAACTCGGTGGAGAAAATGCAGGTGTTCTGCCCCTGGTCTTCCTTAAGGATGTCGGCCTGCACCGTGCCGCGCACGTTTTCCAGCACCCAAGCGCGGATTTTTGCGGCTTCGTCGTCGGTCGGCTCGCGGCCGTTGTCGGCGCGGAATTTGTCGAGCTGCTGGTCGATCGCGGTGTTGAGGAACATCGCCAGAATGGTCGGCGCCGGGCCGTTGATGGTCATGCTCACCGAGGTCGCCGGGTCGCACAGGTCGAAGCCGTCGTACAGCGCCTTCATGTCGTCGAGCGTGGCCACGCTCACCCCCGAGTTGCCGACCTTGCCGTAAATGTCGGGGCGGCGGTCGGGGTCGGCGCCGTAGAGCGTGACCGAGTCGAACGCGGTGGACAGCCGCTTGGCCGGCATGCCTTCGGAGAGCAGCTTGAAGCGGCGGTTGGTGCGAAACGGGTCGCCCTCGCCGGCGAACATGCGCGTGGGGTCTTCGTTTTCGCGCTTGAAGGCAAAGACGCCTGCGGTGAACGGAAAGCTGCCGGGCACGTTTTCGCGCATCAGCCACTTCAGCAACTCGCCGTGGTCGTCGTATCGGGGCAGCACCACCTTGCGGATTTTGTTGCCCGACAGCGTGGTGTGGGTCAGCGCGGTGCGGATTTCTTTGTCGCGGATTTTGACCACGTATTCGTCGCCGGCGTATGCCTTTTGCATGTCCGGCCACATCGCCAGCAGCTTGCGCGCGGCCGGTTGGAGCTGCGTTTCGCGCTGCTGCGCCAGTTCCTCCGCGGCCTCGGCGGCGCTGGGTTTGTGCGGCTTGGCCTCGCGCAGCATGCGCGCGGCTTCGCGCAGTTGCTGCGCCTGCCGCGCCAGCTCCACCTGCGCCAGCGTGTTGCGGTGGTAGACGCGCACGGTCTGCGCAATTTCCGCCAGATAGCGGCTGCGCTCGCTCGGGACGATGGGCGTCTGATGCGTGCTGTGGCGGGTGGTCACGCTCGGCAGACGCCCAGGCTGCAGCGTCAGGCCGTGTTCGGCCAGCCGCGGTTTGATCGCCTGATACAGCGCGGTGACGCCGTCGTCGTTGAAGCGGCTGGCCATGGTGCCGAATACCGGCAGTGCCTGCGGCGGCGTGCTCCAGGCTTCGCGGTTGCGCTGCAGTTGCTTGGCCACGTCGCGCAGCGCATCTTTCGCTCCCTTGCGGTCGAATTTGTTGATGGCGACGAAATCGGCGAAATCGAGCATGTCGATTTTTTCCAACTGGCTGGCGGCGCCGAATTCGGGCGTCATCACGTACAGGCTGAGGTCGGCGTGCGGCACGACGGCGGCGTCGCCCTGGCCAATCCCCGAGGTTTCGACGACGATCAGGTCGAAACCGGCGGTTTTGCACGCGGCGATGACGTCGGGCAGGGCTTTGCTGATTTCGCTTCCCGCCTCGCGCGTGGCCAGGCTGCGCATGAACACCCGGCCTGTGGCCGCAGTTGGCGCCTCGGGCGCGGTGTCGTCGCGCAGCGCACGGGTAGCCGATTGCCACGGGCCGATGGCGTTCATGCGGATGCGGTCGCCCAGCAGCGCACCGCCGCTTTTGCGCCGCGATGGGTCGATGCTGATGACGGCGATGCGCAGCCGGTCGTCCTGGTCCAAGCGGATGCGGCGGATCAACTCGTCGACCAGACTGCTCTTGCCCGCGCCGCCGGTGCCGGTCACGCCCAGCACCACGCCGTGCGCGGCCTCGGCGCTGGCGTGCAATTCGCGCAGCAGCGCGCCATCTGCTGCGCCGTTTTCGAGCTGCGAGATCAGACGGGCGAGAACGCCATCGTGCTGCAAGGCTGGCGGTGTGGGCGGGGCTTGCAGCGGCGGCAAGGGGCGGTCGGCGCGCTTGAGCATGTCGCCGATCATGCCCTGCAGCCCCAGCGCCTGCCCGTCTTCGGGGCTGTAAATGCGCGCCACGCCGTAATCCTGCAGCGCCTTGATTTCGTCGGCGACGATCACCCCGCCGCCGCCGCCAAACACTTGGATGTGCCCCGCACCCTCGGCGCGCAGGCGGTCGATCATGTAGCGGAAAAACTCGACGTGGCCGCCCTGGTAGCTGGACACGGCGACGCCGTGCACGTCTTCCTGGATCGCCGCGGTGACG
>JBFXEK010000018.1:0-10628 GCA_050180155.1 Thiomonas sp.
TGCATTTGTTCGGCAAGGTCACGAGCGTATTCCATGCCGCCGCTCTTGGGCGTGAGCAGCAGCTCCGCGCCAAACGCCTTCATGGTCTGCGCGCGCTCAATGCTCAGGTCTTCGGGCATGATCAGCACCATGCGGTAGCCGAGAATGGCCGCGGCCATCGCCAGCGCGATGCCGGTGTTGCCCGATGTAGCCTCGATCAGCGTGTCGCCGGGTTTGATCTGCCCGCGCTCCTGCGCGCCGCGGATCATCGCCAGGGCCGCGCGGTCTTTGACCGACCCCGCGGGGTTGTTGCCTTCGAGTTTGCCGAGGATGACGTTGCCGCGCCGCGCGTTGTCCGCGCCGGCAATGCGCTGCAGCCGCACCAGAGGCGTGTTGCCGATCACCTGGTCGATGGTGGAATAAGTCATGCGGTTCTCCTGCGCTGAGGGCGTGCGCTCACGCCGGCCTCGATGATGGATCGATCGCCGCCAGATCGATCGCCGCAGCACGCCAGTGGCGCTGCGCCTGGTCTTCGCGTTCGATGGATTCGAGCAACTGCGCCAGCGTCGCGTGAATCTGCCCGCGCAATCGCCGCTCATCGTCGCTGCAGGCCGAGATGGCTTTTTGCAGGTACTGCTGCGCCTTGCCCCAGAGCTGCAGTTCGGCACAGGCTGCGGCGGCGAGGAACAGCGCCTGCGCCTCTTGCGGCCAGCGCCCCAGCCACTGCTCGGTCTGGGCGACGAAGCCGGCGTCGATCCCATGCAGCATGCCACGCAGCGCCGGCATGAACAACCCTGGCTCGGCCTGCGGCCGGTTGAGCGCGGCAACGAGCAAGTCGCGCGCTTCGTCCAGCGCCGAGGCGGCGGCAAAGCCGCGCGCCGCTGCCACCACCAGCGCCGGATCGGCGCGTTCCTGCGCCGAGAGCTGGTTCCAGGTGCGACGCAAGGCCTGCGGATCGTCACCGGCCTGGCGCAGCAGCCCGGTGGCGGCGGTGTGCAACATGGCCTGTGCTGCAGCCGGATGCAGCGCGCCGTGTTTGAGCAGGGTGCGCGCCAGGCGCAGCACGGCGGCATGGTCGTTCACCTTGCGTGCCGCCTGCAGCTCGATGCGCAGGGCATGGGTGCGTCGCCTGACCCCTGCGGGCAGGGCGTGCAGCAGTTCGAGTGCCTCGCGTGGCTGCTTGGAATCGAGCTGCCATTGCGCCTGCAACAACACCGCGGCGTCACGCGCCTGCTGCGGCAATTGCGCCAGGTAGGTGTCACGCCGGTCATACGCCTGGAGCTGCTGCGCCGATTGCGCCGCGGTGAGCAGTGCGGCAGGGGCGAAATCCGCCCATTCCGCAGCCCGTACCGCGGCACGCTCGGCACGGCGAAAGCGCCCGCCGAAATAATCGAACATACCGTTGTGCAAGGCCTGCGCCGCCAGCCGCATGCGCCGCCGCGCGCGGAATTCGGCTGCCGCCCGCGGCATGCCCAGCAGCAGCGACAGCCCACGCACCACCAGATAGAACACGACGAACGCCAGCAGCGTCAGCAGCGCGGCGAAGTTCAGCGACACGTCCACCCGCCAAGGCGGCAGCAGCACGGCGACGTTGCCGGCGTTGAGCGTCGAGCCCAGAGCCAGCAGCACGGCCGCCGTGGCCAGGATGAGCACCCAAATCAGCCAGCGCATCACGGCGCTCCGGCATCGAGCGTGGACAGCACGGCCAGAGACTCCAGGTTCGCCGCTGGGTTGGCCGACAGATCGAGCTGCTGTGCCTGCCGCGCCAGCGACAGCGCTTGCACCATCCGCGGCTGCCGCCGGTCGAAATAGGTCTGCAGTGTTTGGACAATGCCCTGCATATCGCTACGGTAGGCCACGGCGTTGCGCGACAGCAGGTCCAGCCGCGCGTTGAGGATGCGCAGTTTGAGGTTTTCGCGCAAAAACTCGCCCTGCTGGGGAGACGCCAGCAGCGCGTCGCGCGAACCGACCCGGGTGATGCCGAACAACTGCACCAGCGAAGCGCGCAGGCGCTCGAACCAATCACCCAGCCACGGCGCCCAGTGCGGCGCGGCGGCAGAGGCCGCGACGTGCGGCGGCGGATTGGCCAAGTGCGACGCCGGGTGCAACGGCGCTTCGTGCCCGCGCGGCAGCGGCGCCGCCGAGGAGACGAGGCGCAGATCGTCGACCAGCGCGGCCAGATCGTTGAGTTTGTGCGCCGCTGCGGCGATGTCTGGCGTGACCGCGCTGCGCAACCGCGTCAGATCGGACTGCACGGCACGGCGCAAAATCTGCGCCTTGGGGTTGGGCGAGCGCGCCAGCCGCGCGTCGGCGCTTTGCAGCGTGGCGATGAGCGGCTGGACGTTGCCGATGAGCTGCGCCTGCTGTTGCGCCAGGGCGATGAGCTGCCCGGTCTCCGACAGCCGCGCCTGGTCGCGGCTCTTGGCGAAATCTTCGTACAGCGTTTCCAGCGCCTGGCGCTGCGCGGCGAAGTCCTGCTGGCGCGATTCGAGCACGGCGACGCGAGCGGTGAGGTCGCGCAAGGCGTCGCTGGATTGTTTGGCCAGCGTCTTGGCTTCGATCGAATTGGCCGTTGCCGCCTGCAGCCGCTGAGCGATTTCGGCTTGTGTCGCGTACAGCCGGTCGTTGAGCCACCACACTGCAGCCAGCAGCGCCACGGCCAGCGCCACCAGCGCCGGCCAGATCCAGCGCCCTGCCGCAGCCATGGCCGCCGCCTGCGTGACGGAGTCCGCTTGCGGCACGGATTCGGTGGCAGCGCCGGGGACCGCCGCGGGCTGCGCGTCGTCGGCGCTACTGACGTCAGGACGGGGGTTGAGCTCGCTCATGCGGGCATTCTAGGGTCTGCCCACTGCTGCTCCTCACCCGCGCCGGGGGGTTGGGCAGCGGCAGCGCCCGGCGCCGGCAGCACCGTGGTGTGCGCACCACAAGTCGGCCATAACGCAGCACACCGCTCAGCCGCCTGCGCCCGCCAGCCGCTGCAATGTCGCCAGCACGGCCGCCGGCGTCGCCGCGGTGAGTTCGACCCGGCCGAACCCGGCGTCGCCCGCAGCCTGCGCGATGCGCGGGTGGATCGCCAGCGCGCCCTGCGGCTGCAACACGGCGTTGGAGCAACCGGCGGCTTCGAGCAAATGCAGCAGATTGCCGATGGCCTCGGTCGACGTCAGCAGCCACCAATTGCTGCCGGCCAGCGCGGCGCGCAATTGGGCTGCGGTCTGCGCGTCGAGCTCCGGCGCCAGGCGGCTGTAGGCATCGACGATTTTGACCTTGGCCCCTGCTTGCTCCAGCTTGCGCGCGAGAAACTCGCGTCCGGGCCCACCACGGAAAATCGACACCTTGCGCCCGGCCCAGGGGAACGAGGCCACCGTGGCAGCCGGGAACGCCAGTTGCAGCGCGTGCCACAGCGCTTCTGAGTCGCTCTCGGCAGCCTGGTCGTCGTGGGTTTCAGGCGCGATCAGCCGCGGCCAGGGAACGTCCGGCGGCTGCGCCTGCAGCGCGCGGCGCACGGCGCGCAGGCTGCCGGCGCCGACGACGCCGATGGCGCAATGCGCCGGCCACGGCCCGGGCAGCGCTGCGAACACCGCAGCCACCGCCGTCGGGCTGACCGGAAGAGCCAGATCGGTTTGCGGCAGTGCCGTCAGCGCCGCGCGCAGCCGCAGCGGATCGGGCGCCGGGCCGATGCGCTGCAGCGGCAGATCGATCAGTCGCACCCCGCCCCCCCCCAGAAGCTGCCGCATGTCCTCGGCCTGCGCGTTGGCGCGGGTGAGAACCAGGGTGGCGCCGGTCATGGCGATGCAGGATGCGCGCCGAGTTGCGCCAGCAGGGCGTCGGCCCCCTGGTCACGCAGCCGTTGTGCCACCTGCTGCCCCAGTGATTCGGCTTGCGCCGTCGTGGCGACCGGCGCCTGCGCCTGCGCACGCAGCAGCCGGCTGCCGTCAGGCAGGGCGAGTACGGCGCGCAGCGTCATCTCCTGCCCCTGCAGCGTGGCATACGCGCCCATCGGCGTGGTGCAACTGCCGCCCAGACCGCGCGACACGGCGCGCTCGGCCTGGGCGCACAATGCCGTGGGCAGATGGTTCAGCGGCGCCAGCGCCTGCACCAGATCGGCGCGGTCGGCACGGATTTCGATGCCCAGCGCGGCCTGGCCGACGGCAGGCAGGGAATCCTCCGGGTCGATGAACGCCCGCACGCGCTGCTCCAACCCCAGACGTTTGAGCCCGGCTGCGGCAAGCAAAATGCCGGCGTACCGGCCTTCGTCGAGTTTGCGCAGCCGAGTGTCGAGATTGCCGCGCAACGGCTGCACCTGCAAGTGCGGGTAGCGGGCGCGCAACTGCGACTCGCGCCGCAGGCTGGAGGTGCCGACCACGGCGCCGGCGGGCAAATCCGCCAGACTGGGGTAATGCGGGCTGACCCAGGCGTCGCGCGGGTCTTCGCGCTGCATCACCGCGGCGAGCACGAAGCCTGGCGGCAGTTCCATCGGCACGTCCTTGAGCGAATGCACTGCCAGGTCGGCACGGCGCTGCTCCATCGCCACTTCGAGTTCCTTGACGAACAAGCCCTTGCCGCCGATTTTCGCCAGCGATTTGTCCAGAATCTGGTCGCCCTGCGTGGTCATGCCCAGGATGCGCACGTCGCAGCGCGGGTACAGCGCGCGCAACAGATCGCGCACGTGTTCGGCCTGCCACATCGCCAGCCGGCTTTGCCGCGTGGCGACGATCAGGGATTCAGGGAAAGCGAGTAAGGAGCTCATCGGGCCGATTCTAGGGCCGGCCCGGACGCCGACGCCGCGCGGCCGGCCGAAGCGCCGCTGCGCTGCTGTGGCGCAATTCCGCAGTCGATGCTGGCGCAACTTTTGCTTTGATTTTCCGCTGCACTGCTAGCATTTTGCCGCACCTTTTCTACCGCCCTCGACCAACCGCCCGCACATGACCACGCGAACTCCCGCCCGCCCGTCTTCCGATCCCGATGCCGCGCTGTTCGACGACATTCGCCTGCTTGGCCGCCTGCTCGGCGATCTGATCCGCGAGCAGGAGGGGCAGGAAATGTTCGACATCGTCGAAACGGTGCGCCAACTCTCGGTCAAATACCACCGCACCCGCGACGCCAAAGATCGCCGCGCGCTGGACAAACTGTTGAGCAGCTTGAGCCGCGATCAGGCCGTCAGTGTGATCCGCGCGTTCAGCTATTTTTCCATTCTGGCCAATATCGCCGAAGACCACCACGTGTTGCGCCGCGCCGAAGCCGAGGCCGAACGCGATGCCCCGCCGCAGCGCGACAGCACGCGCGCCGCGCTCGAACGCCTCAAAGCCGCTGGTGTGCAGCGTCGGGAGCTGATGCAGTTTTTCGACCAGGCGCTGATTTCCCCGGTACTCACCGCCCACCCCACCGAAGTACAGCGCAAAAGCGTGCTCGACGCCGAACGCGCCATCGCCCGCCTGCTGGTCGAGCGCGACGCCACGCGCATTGCGCAAAAACGCGCCGACATCGAGGAAGCGATGCGCGCGCGCGTGGTGCAACTATGGCAGACACGGCTGCTGCGTTACGTCAAGCTGCGCGTCACCGATGAAATCAAAAACGCCCTGTCGTTTTACGGTGCCACGTTTTTCTCCCAACTTCCCACGCTCTACCGCAATCTGCAGCGCGACATCGACGAGCTGTTTCCGCCGCAGAACGCGGAGGAAGTTCGTAGCGATCTGCCGGCGTTTTTCCGCATGGGGCACTGGATCGGCGGCGACCGCGACGGCAATCCCTACGTCACCGCCGACACCCTGAGCTACGCTTTGCGCATGCAGTCGCGCACCGCGATCGAGCATTACATGGCCGAAGTGCATGCCATCGGCAGCGAGCTGTCGATCTCGGCGCTGCTGGCCAGCGCCAGCCCCGAATTGCTCGCGCTGGCCGAGCGCTCGCCCGACACCTCCGAACACCGCCGCGACGAGCCTTACCGCCGGGCGCTCATCGGCATGTACGCGCGGTTGGCGGCCAATTTGCGCAAGCTCGCCGGCGTACAAGCCACTTTGCAGGAGATCGGCAGCGCCGAGCCGTACGCCAACGCCGACGAATTCATCACCGATCTGAAAATCATCCGCGCCTCGCTGCAAAGCCATCACGCCGGGCCGCTGGCACGCGCCCGCCTGGACCCGCTGATCCGCGCCGCCAGCGTGTTCGGTTTCCGCCTGGCGACCATCGATCTGCGGCAAAGCTCCGATCAGCACGAAGCCGTACTGCGCGAGCTGCTCGCCGCCTGCGGCATCTGCCGCGACTACAGCGCGCTCGACGAAGACGCCCGCCAGGCGCTGCTCATCCGCTGCCTGAACGACCCACGCCCGCTGCGGCTGCCGCATCACGTGTATTCCGACTGGACGCGCAGCGAACTGGCCGTGTTCGACCGCGCCTACACCGCACGGCGCGATTTCGGCCCGCGCGCCATCCGGCAGTACATCATCTCGCACTCGGAGACGGTGAGCGACCTGCTCGAACTGCTGGTGCTGCAAAAAGAGGCCGGGCTGTTCCACGGCACGCTCAACAGCCACGACAGCCATGCCGAGCTGCTGGTGGTGCCGCTGTTCGAAACCATCGACGATCTGCGCAATGCCCCGCAGATCATGCGCGCGTTTTACGCCCTGCCGGGAATCGCCGCGCTGGTGCAGCGCTCCGGCAGCGAGCAGGAAATCATGCTCGGCTACTCCGACAGCAACAAGGACGGCGGGTTTTTCACCTCCAACTGGGAGCTGTACTGCGCCGAGGTCGCGCTGGTCGAACTGTTCACCCCGCTCAAGACGCAATACGGCATCACCCTGCGGCTGTTCCACGGCCGCGGCGGCACCGTCGGCCGCGGTGGCGGGCCGAGTTTCGACGCCATCCTGGCGCAGCCGCCGGGCACGGTCAACGGCCAGATCCGGCTGACCGAGCAGGGCGAAGTCATCACCAGCAAGTACGGCAACCCCGAAATCGGCCTGCGCAACCTCGACACCCTGGTGGCGGCCACGCTGCAGGCCACGTTGCTGCCGCAAACGCGCACCGTCACCCCGCCGCCGGCGCGCTTTCTCGACGCCGCCCGCGCGCTGTCGGAGGCGTCGATGGCGGCGTACCGCAAGCTGGTTTACGACACCGCCGGGTTCACCGATTATTTTTACGCCGCCACGCCGATTGCCGAAATCGCCGAGCTCAACATCGGCAGCCGGCCGTCGTCGCGCAAGGCCACGCGAGCCATCGCCGATTTGCGCGCCATCCCCTGGGGGTTCTCGTGGGGGCAATGCCGCGTTGCGCTGCCGGGCTGGTACGGCTTCGGCAGCGGCGTGCAACACTTCCTCGACACCAACCCGGACGGGCTCAAGCTCTTGCAGCGCATGGCGCGGCAGTGGCCGTTTTTCGCCACCCTGCTGTCGAATATCGACATGGTGCTGGCCAAAACCGACATGGGCGTGGCGCAGCGTTACGCCGAGTTGGTGGCCGACGCCAAAGTGCGGCACAAAGTGCTCAAGGCGCTGCAGCGCGAATGGCAGCTCACCGCCGACATGCTCACCGCGATCACCGGCAACGCCGAACGTTTGGCGGACAACCCGACGCTCAAACGCTCGATCCGCGCGCGCTTTCCGTACATTGATCCGCTCAACCACCTGCAGATCGAACTGCTGCGCCGTTTCCGCGAAGGTCAGACCGACGAGCGCACCAAGCGCGGCATCCACCTGAGTATCAACGGCATCGCCGCCGGGCTGCGCAACACCGGCTGACGCCGCGGTTTCATCGCGCCGCTGGTGTCCAGCGCCGCAACGCCTGCGCCGCGGCCTGGTAGCCGATGTCGATGGCTTCGGCGGCGCGGCCGAACTGCAAAAACCGAATGTCGGCCAGCGGCGGGCGGATGAGCACGTCGGCGGGTTCGATCGCCAGCCGCGTGCGCGTCAAGTGCATTTCCATCACGTTCACCGACGCGAGCAGCACCTCGAACACATTGGGCAGCGCGTCGCTGCGGTCGGCCCAGCGCGAGAACTGCTCCCGCTGGGTGCCGCCGGCAGCGAGCAGCCGCGCTTTGAGCTCGGCCATGACGCGGCGGTAATCGGCCGTCCAGCGTCGTGCCGCTGCGGCAGGCTGCGGCTCGCGCCGCGGCGCATCCAGCCGCAGCCGCGGCCGGCCATCGACCACACCGTGGTTGAGATCGACGGCGATGACCACATCGGCACCCAGCGCACGCGCCACGCTCACCGGCAGCGGATTGCTCAAGCCGCCATCGACCAGCACGCGCTGCGACCGGCGCACCGGGGTGAAAATTCCCGGCACGGCGATGCTGGCACGCACCGCGTCGATGACATCGCCGTCCTGCAGCACGACTTCGTCACCGCTGAGCAGGTCGGTGGCCACCGCCGCGAACTTCACCGGCAGCGCGGCAATTTGCGTCGCCGGCAGGTGCTCGCGCACCAACGCAGTCACTTTGGCGCCGTCGATCAGCCCAGAGCGCGGGAACACCACGTCGAAAAACGACAAGGTTTTCTTCCAGTCGAAGGTCTTGAACGTTGCCTCCAGGCCGTCGGTGTCGCCGGTGGCAGCGATGGCGCCGACGAGCGCGCCGATGCTGCAACCGGCAATGCAGTGCGGACGAATGCCCGCGTCGGCCAGCGCGCGCAGCACGCCCAGATGCGCCATACCGCGCGCCGCACCGCCACCCAGCGCCAAGCCGATGCGCGGGCGCGCGGTATCGTCGGTGCAGACAAGGCGCGGTTCCATGCCGCAAGCATACGGCCTGACGTCCTATGCGTCGGCTAAGACACACGGCCTAGAGTTCACCTCACGCCAATCCGGCGCTGTGTTCAACCGCTTTCAGGGAGTTTCACCATGTCCATGCGCAAATCCACCCTCGTCCTCGCCACCCTCGCGCTGGCCTCGGCCGCAGCCGGCGTGAGCGTCTACGCCGCCGGGCAAGAGGGCATTGATGCCCGCGTCATCACCGGTGCCAAGGTCAGCCTGGCGCAAGCCGTCACCGCTGCCGAGCAACACATCGGCGGCACCGCGTCCAAGGCCGAAGTCGAGTCGCACAACGGCAAGCTGGTGTACGACGTCGAAGTGGTCAAAGGCCCGCAGGTGTTCGACGTCCAGATCAGCCCCGAGCAAGGCACGGTGATCGCCTCGGCCGCAGACAAGGCCGACCACGACGATCACGACCATCAGGACTGAGCGTCCACTGCCCTCGCCCGTGGGCCACGGGCGGTTTGCCCTCAGTAACATTTGCTTACCCCCAGGCGCTGCGGCAACGCGGCGCGCTTGGGGCCACCTTGACGCCTTGATCGACCCATGCTCACCCTGCCCGCTTGGTGGAACGCCGTCAACCTTGGTCTATACCTGCGCTGGGCCGCGCCCAGCACGGCAGGCGCGGCCAGCGTCGGCACGGCACTGTTCTTCGCCGAATACGCCATCGCCGCGGTGCCGCTGCTGCTGGTGTGGGGCTGGTTGCGGCAGCCGGCGGGCCGCGCCGCGCTGCTGCAGGCAACCGCCGCCGCGCTGCTCGCGCTCGGCATCAACCAGCTCATCGCAGGGGTGTTTTTCGAGCCGCGACCGTTTGCCATCGGCTTAGGGCCGGCGCTACTGGCGCACGCGCCCGACAGCGGCTTTCCCAGCGACCACGTTACCGTGCTGTCTGCCGTTGCCGTGAGCCTGCTGCTGCATGCGGCCTGGCGCCGCGCCGGTTGGCTGCTGGCGGCGCTGGCTGCCGCCGTCGCCTGGGCGCGGGTGTACCTCGGCGTGCACTGGCCGCTGGACATGGCCGGTGCGGTCGTCGTCGGCGGCGCCGCGGCGCTGGCGCTGCACCCCGCACGCCGTGCCCTCGTCGCGCCCATCCTGCCACTCCTGCTGCGGCTGTACCGCTGGCTGTTCGCCCGCGGCATCCGCCGCGGCTGGGCGCTGTTTTGACCGTCTGTCGTCGCTCGACCATGTTCCGTTCGTCCCGTCTGCGTCATACCGTGCTCGTCGCCGCGCTGCTGCTGGCCGGCTGCGCCAGCTACCGGCCCGAGCCGCTGCCGGCTTCTGCCGACCTGGCGGCCTCGGCCACCCAACTGCGCGTGGCGCGCGGCGATCTGGCGCTGCCGGCGCTGGCGCAGCACTACCGCTTCGATCCCGCCGCGCCGCTGGATGCCACCGCTCTGGCGATCCTGGCCGTGCTGAACAACCCGCAGCTCAAGGCCGAGCGCGCCAAGGCCGGCGTGGCGCAGGCGCAGGCGTTCGCCGCCGGGCTGCTGCCCGATCCGCAACTGGGCTTTTCGCAGGACTTTCCCGGCAACAGCGCCGGGGCGACGACCTCGGCGTACAACCTCGGGCTGTCGTACGACATCGCCGCGCTCATCACCCACTTCGCCGCGCAGCGCGCCGCCGGCCACGCGGCGCAGCAGGTCGATCTGCAAGTGCTGTGGGCCGAGTGGCAGACGGTGGCGCAGGCGCGGCTGCTCTACACCCAGATCAGCGCCAACACCGCGCGGCTGGATCTGCTGCAGCAGGAACGCGCGCTGTTCGCGCAACGGCTGCAACGCGCACAAGCCGCGTTGGCGCAGGGGATGCTCACCCGCATCGACGTCGACGCCCAGCTCGTGCCGCTGCAGTCGCTGGAGCAGACCATCCAGGCCATCGAGCGCCGGCAGCTGACCTTGCAGGCGCAGTTGCACGCGCTG
>JBFXEK010000019.1:0-10604 GCA_050180155.1 Thiomonas sp.
ACAGCGCAAGGCCCAGCAGCGGGGCGACTGCGGCCAGCAGCCACTGCCGGTTGCGCGCGCGCTGGCGCTCCTGCGGGGTCTTGCTGCGCACGCGCGTGCGAGTGGGGGCCGCTGCATGCGGCGCGGCGGCCGCGTGATCGGCCGGTGGGGTGGAAAGGGTGACCGTGTTCATGGCGGTGTCCTGCGGCATGGGGCCTTAGCTGAGGTCGTTGATCTTGAAACCGTGGGCATAGGCTTTGGGGTCCTTGCCGTCCCACACCGTGCCGTCGATCAGCTTGGACGTGCGCAGCGTGCTCTTGGGCACCGGCACCTTCAGCGCGGTGGCCACTTCGGTGTAGAGATCGACGCGGTTGACCGCCTTGGCCACGGCGAGATAGTCGGGGTCGGTCTTGATCAGTCCCCAACGGCGGAACTGGGTGAGGAACCACATGCCGTCGGACAGCCAGGGGTAGTTGACCTGGCCGTCCTCGTAGAAAGTCATCGGGTGCTTGTCGTCCCAGCTCTTGCCCAGACCATTGGTGTAGCGGCCGAGGATGCGCGGCAGGATGGTTTCGACCGAGGTGTTGACGTAGCCCGGCGCGGCGATGACGTGGGCCATTTTGGTCTTGTTCGCCAGCGAGGCGTCGATCCACTGGCAGGCTTCGAGCACCGCGGCCATCACCGCCTTGGTGGTGTTGGGGTATTTCTGCACGAACTCGGCGGTCGCTCCCAGCGCTTTTTCCGGATGGTCGGGCCAGATGTCCTGGCTGGTGACCGCGGTGAAGCCCACCTTCTGCGCAATCGCCACCGCGTTCCACGGCTCGCCGACACAAAAGCCGTCCATGGCGCCCACACGCATATTGGCCACCATCTGCGGCGGCGGCACGGTCACGACCTTGTCGTCGCGCAGCGGGTTGATGCCGTAGGTCGCCAGCCAGTAGTACAGCCACATCGCGTGGGTGCTGGTGGGAAAGGTTTGAGCGAAGGTGTAGGTGCGCTTTTTCGCCAGCACGGCCTTGGCCAGCTCGGGCCCGGTGGTGATGCCCTCCTTGGCCAGCGCGTCCGACAGCGAGATGGCCTGGCCGTTGCGGTTCAGGCCCATGAGGATGGCCATGTCCTTTTTCGGCCCGCCCACGCCCAGCTGCACGCCATACGGCAGGCCATAGAGCACATGCGAGAACTGGATGCCGCCGGTGAGCAGGTTGTCGCGCACCGCGGCCCACGACGCCTGCTTGCTCGGCACGATCTTCACCCCGTATTTCTTGTCCAAGCCGAGTTCGGCGGCCATGACCACCGGGGCGCAGTCGGTCAGCGGGATGAAGCCGATTTTCACCTCCTCCATTTCAGGCTTGCCGAAAGTCGGCACGGATTCGGCAGCGGCCGGGGCAATGGCATCGCCAAGCAAGCCGGCTGCTGCGGCGGCCAGCCCGGTTTTGAGCAGATCACGGCGGGTCGCCAGCGACGACGAGGCGAGTGCAGATGCGTTTTGCGGGTACGGTGTCATGGCTATCGGTTCAGAGGAACAAAAACAAAAAAGCCTTCGGTTCTCCAAAATGGAGAACACGAAGGCTGCGTTGCCTGCCGGCGCTACGGTGCGCCGAACGGTATGGTTGGCGGATCGCCATTGATCCGCGACGAATGAGAAGCAAGCAGCGTGCCAGCGGCAGTTCGATGGCTTTGAGAGTGTGCTGGCGGCTGTTGCGGCGCAGGATATGGCGCGCACGCACCAAGTCCATGCCGAAGGGCACGCTGTCAGTGCGCAATTGCCCCGGCGTGGGGCAGTGTTTACTCAGAGCAGGTCGGCGGCGTCGATCACCCGCTGCGCCATATCGGCCAGCTTCAGCCCTTTTTCCATCGCTTGCCGGCGCAGCCGGGCGTAGGCATCGGCTTCGCTCAAGCCCAGGCGGGTCATCAGAATGCCCTTGGCGCGCTCGATGCGCTTGCGCTCGTCCAGCGCCTGCCGCGCCTGCTGCAGTTCGGACTGCAGCGACTGCTCGCGCTCGAAGCGCGCCAGCGCGACGTCGATCACCGGCTTGACGCGGTGCGGTTTGAGCCCGTCGACGATGTAGGCGGTGACCCCGGCGGCGATGGCCTGGCGCGCGGTGTCGGCGTCGTCTTCGTCGGTGAACAGCACGATCGGGCGGGCGCTGTCGCGGGTGGCCAGCACCACGTGTTCGAGCAGGTCGCGCACGCCGGATTCGGCGTCGACGATCAGCATGTCCGGGCGCAGCGCGGCGATTTGCGCGTCCAGTTCCGGCCCGGCGGCCAGCAGCGCGACCAGCTCGTAGCCGGCCTCGCGCAGCCCGTCGGCCAGGTCGGCGCTGCGCGCGGCCTGACGCAGCGCGTCGGCGCCGGCTTCGGCCAGCAGCGCCGGGTCGGGGGTGATCACGGCCACGCGCAGCCTGCGCGCGGCGGAAGGGGGCTGTCGCATGATGCGTGGGCGCAGCAAAATCCGTGCGCGCCTCAGCCCGCGTGTCCGCTGTCGGCGCAACGGCAGCAGTAGTCGGCCAGCGCGGCGATCACCGCGGCGTCGTCCCCGGCAGCCGGGGCGATGTCCACGCGCAGCGCCGGATGGCGCGCCGCCGCGCGCTGTGCGGCAGCGGCTACGTCCTCGCGCACATGTGCGCCGCTGCCCAGCAGTAGCGGCACGATGCGCACCGCGCTGCAGCCCGCGGCCGCGGCGGCGTCGATCGCTTCGTCCAGGCTCGGCGCCATGCGTTCGAGAAAAGCCAGTTGCGCTTGCACATCGGGGCGCTGCGCGCGCAGCCGTGTCAACACCGCTTGGAAAGGCGCCGCCCATTCGGCGTGGCGCGAGCCGTGGGCGAGCAGGATCAGGCGGGGGGCGGGTGAGGGCATCGGGGAACGGGATGGTGAGCGGCGAGGGCGATGCGGGCGAGCGGCGGTCACATGCGCCAGACGCGCGGTGCGCACGCCGCCGTCTGCCAGGCGATTTGCCGCCATGCGCTCCAGATGGCCTGCCACAGCCGCAGCAGCGGCTCGATGCGGTCGGCCAGGCCGCGCACCAGCACCAGATGCGGCTGCGGCGAGGTGGCGCCCACCCAGCCGTTGCCAAGCTGCGCCGCGAGGGCGCGGGCGGCGTCGAGCAGCGCCGCGCGCGAATCAGCAGACAGCGCGCTGCCGGCGGCCAGCAACAGTGTGCCCTGCGCCGTGTGCCCGGCCCATCCGCCGGGGGCGTGCAGCAGCGCGGCGTCGGCGGCGTCGATGCGGCCGCGCTCCAGCCAGTGCCCCGGCCATTCGAGGTGCTGGGTGAAGCGGCCGCGGGCAAAGTCCGCATTGCCGGCGGGCAGGCCCAGCGCGAGCAGATCCCAGGCGATGAGTTGCGCCTCGGGCTCCAGCGTGAACTGCAAACGGTTTTCGGCCAGGCAGCCGGGGTAAGCGATCGACTCCAGCGGCAGCCATTCGACCCGCGCGCCGGCCTGCAGATGCAAGTGCGCACGCTGCACCGCGCGGCCGCCGAGGCTGCGGTAAAAGCGCGTTGCACCCGGGGTGGTGATCAGCGCCTGGGTGTGCGGCGCGGCGCGCAGGTGCAGGTCGATTTCATCGCCGCCGACCAGCCCGCCGGGCGGATGCACCAGGGTCAGGTGGCAGCGCTGCGGCCCTTCCGGGTAGTGCGCGGCGAGCAGGCGCAGCCCGCCTGCGTGGTGGTGGGAAGCGACGGTGCGCGCGCCGTGCTGCGCCAGTGCAATGTCGAGTTGCTGCGGCCAGGACGGGGCCGCCGCCACTTGCCGCGGCGCGGGCGCGAGTCGCGCCAGGGTTTGAGGCGCGTTCATGCCCCCGGGCGCAGCAGGCCCTTGGTTTCGATGAAGCGCACCACCGTGTCCAGACCGTCGAGGGTCTTGAGATTGGTCATCGCATACGGTTTGCTGCCGCGCATGCGCTCGGTGTCGGCGCGCATCACGTCGAGGCTTGCGCCCACGTGCGGGGCGAGGTCGGTTTTGTTGATGACCAGCAGGTCGCTTTTGGTGATGCCGGGGCCGCCTTTGCGCGGGATTTTTTCGCCGGCGGCGACGTCGATGACGTAAATCGTCAGGTCGCTGAGTTCCGGGCTGAAGGTGGCGGCGAGGTTGTCGCCGCCGGACTCGATGAACACGATGTCGGCGTCGGGAAACTGCGCCAGCATGCGGTCCACCGCTTCGAGGTTGATCGAGGCGTCTTCGCGGATCGCGGTGTGCGGGCAGCCGCCCGTCTCTACGCCCATGATGCGCTCGGGCTCCAGGGCGCCGGCCACGGTGAGCAGGCGCTGGTCTTCCTTGGTGTAGATGTCGTTGGTCACCACCACCAGGTCGTACCGGCTGCGCATGGCCTTGCACAGCATTTCGAGCAACGTGGTCTTGCCCGAGCCGACCGGGCCGCCGATGCCCACGCGCAGCGGCGGCAGGCGTTTGCTGCGGCGGGGAATGTGGTGCAGCGGGCTGGGCGTGGCGTTGGGCTGTGCATTCATGATCGGAACAGTCGGGAGTATTGGGTTTCGTGGCGGCTGCTGAGAATGGCCAGCAGGGGCGAAAAGCTCTGCCAGTCGTCCATGCGGTGCTGCAGGTTTCGTGCCTGCTCCACGGCGGCGGGAATGTCGGGGGTGAGCGCGGCGAGCAGCCGTTGCCCGCTGCTCTGGCCCAGCGGCACGGCGCGCATCGCTGCCTGCACCTGGTTCTCCAGCCAGGAAAAGGCCAAGGCGTGGGCCGTCTGCTCGGCATCGAGCCCTAGCGCCAGCCCGCCCAGCGCGAACGCCAGCGGCCACGCCGGCGCCGGGGCGAGTTGCGCGGCCAGCGGCTGGGCGGGATGGCCGGGCTGCAGTTTGCGCAGCCAGTCGAGCATCGAGCGGCCCATTTGCTCGGTCTGCAGTCGCAGCTCGGCGGTTTCGCGCGTGGCGAGCACCCAGGTCTGGTTGGCGCGCAGTGCCTCGATGTCCGCCGCTTCCCACGCCGCATGCGCGGCGCAGGCGGCAGGCAGTTCGCTGCGCGCCAGGGTGAGTTGCAACTGGCCGCGCAGCCAGTTGAGCGCCTGCGCCTCGTCGGTCACGACGCCGGCCTGCACCGCCGCTTCCAGCCCTTCGGAGTAGCTGAAGCCGCCGACCGGCAAGGTCGGCGAGGCCAGCCACATCATCGCCAGATGCGGCGGTGGGGCGGCACTGGCGGCGGGTAGCAGCTCAGTGTCCATGCGCGTGGTCGTGGCCGTGCGTGGAATGCGCATGCGCATCAGTGTGGGAATGCGCATGCGCATCATCGTGGGCGTGGCCATGATGATGTCCATGATGTCCATGCCCGCCGCCCTCGCCATACGCCCCGGCCTCGGGCTCGAACGCCGCCTGCACCTCGGTGACGATCAGATGCATGCGCCGCAGCATGTCGGCCAGCACCGGGTCGGGTTCGAGCTGCAGGCAGTCGGCCTGCACTTCGAGCGGCACATGGCGGTTGCCCAGGTGATACGCGGCGCGCAGCAGGTCGGTTGCCGTGCCGTGCGCGGCACAGGCGCGCACCTGCAGCACCGGCTGCGGCGCGGCCTGCACGCGCAGAAAGGAGCCGTCCTCGGCGACCAGCACGTCGCCGCCGCGCAGCACCGTGCCGCGCGGCAGGAACACGGCGATGTGGCGCCCCGTGCTGTCGTGCGCGTCGAAGCGACTTTTGCTGCGCGTGTCCCAGTCCAGGGTCAGCACGGCGGCGCGCTGCAGCAGGGCCGGGGCCAGACCGCGTCCGGCGGGAAGATGTTTGTTGGCGGTGAGCATGGCGCTTGTCGTGGGATGCGTTTGCAGAAAAGGATTGCGGCACCTAATATAACAACCGTTATAACTTCATCGCGCAGGCGTCGGGAGCCCAGCATGTCCGCCCTCAAACTCACCCAGATCGGCAATTCGGTCGGCATCATTCTGCCCAAGGAACTCCTCGCCCGACTCAAGCTGGAAAAGGGCGACACCCTGTTCGTCACTGAGGCGGCGAATGGGGCGGTGATGCTCTCGCCCTACAGCGCGGAATTCGAGGCACAGATGCAAGCGGCGCGCCAGCTGATGAAAAAGCGGCGCAACGTCTTGCGTGAGCTGGCCAAATGAGCCGCTGGGTCTGGCTCGACCCCGCCGTGCTGCATGCGGTGCATGAGGAACAACTGGCCGAGCACGGCGGCTCATCGGGTACGCGTGATGCGGGGTTGTTCGAGTCTGCGCTGGCGCGAGCGGAAAACCTGGCCGCCTATGGCGAGCCCGACGCCGCCGCGCTGGCCGCTGCCTACGGCTGGGGGCTGGCGCGCAACCATCCTTTCGTCGATGGCAACAAGCGCACCGCGTTCGTCGCCACCGAATTGTTCCTCGTGCTCAACGGCTTTGAACTCACCGCCGACGATGCCGCCTGCGTGCTCACCATGCTGGCCGTCGCCGCGGGCGAGATGAGCGAAGACGAATTCGCGGCGTGGATTCGGGCGCATTTACAGGCTCGCTAAAACAGGAAATACCGCTGCGCCATCGGCAGCACGGCGGCGGGTTCGCAGGTGAGCAGCACGCCGTCGGCGCGCACTTCGTAGGTCTGCGCGTCCACCTGCATGTGGGGCGCGTAGGCGTTGTGGATCATGTCGGCTTTTTTCACACTGCGGCAGCCGCGCACGGCCACCAGCGGTTTGTGCAGCTTCAGCCGCGTGCCGAGGTCGGCGGCCAGGGCGGCCTGCGAGACGAAGGTCAGCGCCGTGGCGGTGCGGGCGCCGCCGAAGGCACCGAACATCGGCCGGGTGTGTACCGGCTGCGGCGTGGGGATGGAGGCGTTGGCGTCGCCCATCAGCGCGGCGGCGATGAAGCCGCCTTTGACGATGACACTGGGCTTGACGCCGAACCAGGCCGGGCGCCACAGCACCAGGTCGGCCCATTTGCCCACTTCGATCGACCCCACCTCATGCGCGATGCCGTGCGCCAGCGCGGGGTTGATGGTGATCTTGGCGACGTAGCGCTTGGCGCGGAAGTTGTCGTTGCGGCTATCGGCTTGAACGCCGCTGCTGCCGTCCGGCGGCGCCAGCCAGCCGCGCTGCAGCTTCATTTTGTGCGCGGTCTGCCAGGTGCGCAGGATGACTTCGCCCACCCGCCCCATGGCCTGGCTGTCGCTGGACATGATGCTGATGGTGCCCAGGTCGTGCAGCACGTCTTCGGCGGCGATGGTCTGCGGGCGGATGCGGCTTTCGGCAAACGCCAGGTCTTCGGCGATGGCCGCGTCGAGGTGGTGGCACACCATCAGCATGTCCAGATGCTCGTCGATGGTGTTGACGGTGAACGGCCGCGTCGGGTTGGTGGAAGACGGCAACACATTGGCCTCGCCGAGCACGCGCAGGATGTCGGGCGCATGGCCGCCGCCGGCGCCTTCGGTGTGGAAGGTGTGGATGGTGCGGCCCTTGAACGCGGCGATGGTGTCCTCGACAAAGCCCGACTCGTTGAGCGTGTCGGTGTGGATGGCGACCTGGGTGTCGGTGTCTTCGGCCACAGATAGGCAGCAGTCGATCGCCGCGGGCGTGGTGCCCCAGTCTTCGTGCAGTTTGAGGCCGATGGCGCCGGCCTCGATCTGCTCGCGCAGCGCCGCGGGCTGGCTGGCGTTGCCCTTGCCGAGAAAGCCCAGGTTCATCGGGAAGGCATCGGCCGCCTGCAGCATGCGCGCGAGGTTCTCCGGCCCCGGGGTGCAGGTGGTGGCGTTGGTGCCGGTGGCCGGTCCCGTGCCGCCGCCCAGCATGGTGGTGATGCCGCTCATCAAGGCTTCTTCGATTTGCTGCGGGCAGATGAAGTGGATGTGGCTGTCGATACCGCCGGCCGTCAGAATCATGCCTTCGCCGGCGAGGATTTCGGTGCCCGGGCCGATGACCATGTCCACCCCCGGCTGCACGTCCGGGTTGCCGGCCTTGCCGATGGCGGCGATGCGCTGGCCGCGGATGCCCACGTCGGCCTTGACGATGCCCCAGTGGTCGAGGATCAGCGCGTTGGTGATGACCAGATCCATCGCCCCTTCGGCGCGGCTCCTCTGGCTCTGACCCATGCCGTCGCGGATGGTCTTGCCGCCGCCGAATTTCACCTCCTCGCCATAACCCCCGGCGCGCAGGGTGTAGTCATCCTCGACTTCGATGAACAACTCGGTATCGGCCAGGCGCACGCGGTCGCCGACGGTGGGGCCGAACATTTCTGCGTAGGCGCGGCGCGAGATCGTGGCCATTACAGCGCTCCCATGACGTCGCCGCGAAAGCCGATGACCACGCGGTCGCCGCCATACGCCACCAGTTCCACCGTGCGCTGCTGCCCGGGCTCGAAGCGCACCGCGGTGCCGCTGGGAATGTTCAGCCGCATGCCGCGCGCCGCCGCGCGGTCGAAGCGCAGCGCCGGGTTGGTCTCGGCAAAGTGGTAGTGCGAGCCGACCTGGATGGGGCGGTCACCCGCGTTCTCCACCACCAGCGTGCGGGTGGCGCGGCCGGGGTTGAGCGGCAGGTCGCCATCGAGACAAAGGATTTCTCCGGGAATCATCGCCAGTCTCCGTTCGCGTTCACGCCAGCAGCGCGCCGCCGAGCAGCGCCGCGCCCACGCTGGCGATGCCGCCGCCGGCCAGCCACGCGCCCCGGCGCCCGGTGCGGCGCAGCAGCAGCCCGGCGCCAAGTCCTGCGGCGTGCAGCAGCAGCGTGGCGCCGACCATGCCGCCGATCACCGCCCAGCGCGCGGCCACACCCGCCAATTCAGCGCCGTGGGCTACGCCGTGGAACAACGCAAACGCGCCGACCAGGGCCGCCGCCGCCCAGCCCGGCAGACGCAGCCGCACCGCCGCCAGCAGACCGATGACCAGCACCGACGCGGCGATCATCGGCTCCACCGCCGGCAGTTCCGCCCCGGCAAAGCCCAGCAGCGCACCGACCAACAGCATCGCGGCGAACCCGGCAGGCGCCCACAGCACGCGGCGGTCGATGGCCGCGGCCGACAGCGCGCTCCACAGCCCGACGGCGAGCATGGCCGACAGATGATCGAGCCCGGTGAAGGGATGGACGAAGCCGCTGGCAAAGCTGTGGTGCAACCCTGCGTCGTTGCCGGTGTGGGCGCGGGCGATGGTGGCGGTGCCCAGCAGGGCGAGGGCGAGCAGGGCGCGCGGCAGCTTGCGCGACACATGGAAAGCAAGGTTGGGCATGGGCGGTCTCGAAGTGAACAGGCGATGGTTGAAGCGGGTGATTCAAGGGATGGGCTGATGCACCGTGACCAGCTTGGTGCCGTCGGGAAAGGTGGCCTCGACCTGGATGTCGGGGATGAGTTCGGGCACGCCTTCCATCACGTCGTCGCGCGTGAGCAAGGTGCGGCCATAACTCATCAACTCGGCGACGCTGCGGCCGTCGCGCGCGCCTTCCATCACCGCGGCGGAGATGTAGGCGACGGCCTCGGGCACGTTGAGCTTGAGGCCGCGCGCCTTGCGCCGCTCGGCCAGCAGCGCGGCGGTGAAGATCAGCAATTTGTCTTTTTCGCGTGGGGTCAGGTCCATGACGGGTCGAAGGCCGGAAAATCAAAGGCGAGCATAGCGCGCAATTTGTCTGCGGTACGCCTGCCGTATGGGCAGGTGCAAAACGCGGGCCATATTGCCGTCCCCGTGCCGCAACCGATGCAATGCGAAGACGATGCACCAATTTGGCGCGGCTGCACCAAACCTCATGCTCTCGAACGGTTTGTGCTCCATTGCAGAGCGCGGTATGCCCGCTTGCAGTGGTGGAAATGCGGTTGGTACGGCACGCTTTGCACTGCCATGGCGTGAATGAAGTGTCCTGTTCCAAAGCCGGAAATGACAAATCGTGGCACGCGACTTGCAGAAGATGGCGATGTCAATCTGCAACGTCAACTTTGGAGGATGCATCGATATGGATCGTCGTACCGCACTCAAGACCGTCGGCGGGGCAGTGGCTGCCGCCGCTGCCAGCACCCTGTCTTTTCCCGCCATCGCGGCGAAAAAAGCGCCGATCAAGGTCGGCATCCTGCATTCGCTGTCGGGGACGATGGCGATTTCCGAAACCGCGCTGAAAGACGTGGACCTGATGACCATCGCCGAGATCAATGCCGCCGGCGGCGTGGACGGCCACATGATCGAGCCGGTGGTGGTCGACCCCGCGTCGAACTGGCCGCTGTTTGCGGAAAAAGCGCGCCAGCTCATCAGCCAGGACAAGGTCGCGGCGATTTTCGGCTGCTGGACCTCGGTGTCGCGCAAGTCGGTGCTGCCGGTGCTCGACGAGTTGAACGGCCTGCTGTTCTACCCGGTGCAGTTCGAGGGGCAGGAGCAGAACCCGCACGTCGTCTACACCGGCGCCGCGCCCAACCAGCAAGCCATTCCGGCGACCGAATACCTCATGAGCAAGGACGGCGGGGCTGCCCGCCGCTTTTTCCTGCTCGGCACCGACTATGTGTACCCGCGCACCACCAACGCCATCCTGCGCGGCTTCCTGCATTCCAAGGGCGTGAAGGATGCCGACATCGCCGAGGTCTACACCCCGTTTGGCTTCAGCAACTACCAGAACATCGTCGCCGACATCAAGAAGTTCGCCTCGGCCGGGCCGACCTGCGTGATCTCGACCATCAACGGCGACTCCAACGTCCCGTTTTACAAGGAGATGGCCAACCAGGGCATCAAGGCCACCGA
>JBFXEK010000020.1:0-10063 GCA_050180155.1 Thiomonas sp.
GCCGGCCCGAAAGGCCCGCAGGCTTCGGCCATTCGCCCGCTGTGAGATCTCGCCCGCTCTGAGATCTCTCTTCGGGCGTCTCTTTGAGACGTCTTTTCGAGGCGTCTCTTCAGATGACCGTTGAGGTGTCTTCTTCTCAGACGTCTTTGAGGTCCGCTTTGATGGTTTGAACGAGTCCGTGTCGGGGCGGCCTGCCTCGACGCAGATTTCACGGCCACAAAACAGTGCACAACCGGCTCCGGCCGGTTTTTTTGCGCTCCGCAGGACATGGTCGAAGAACTCGTCAGACAGTATGGTTATGTCGCCGTCGCCCTGGGGGCGTTTGCCGAGGGCGAGACGGTGCTGCTGTTTGCCGGATATGGCGCGCAGCGCGGCTGGCTGCAATGGCCGCTGGTCGTCGGTGTCGCCGCGCTCGCGGCGACGTTGGGCGATCAAACCTTCTTTTTTCTCGGCCGCTGGTTCGGGCCGCAATTGCTCGCCCGCTATCCGCAGTTGCAGGCGCATTTGCCGCGGGTGCAGGCCATGTTGCACCGTCATGCGCACTGGGCGATCATCAGCGTGCGCTTTCTTTACGGCATGCGCATTGCCGGGCCGGTGCTGATCGGCGTGGCCGGTGTGCCGCCGTTGCGGTTTGTCGTGTTCAACGCCATCGGCGCGCTGTTGTGGGCGCCGCTGATCACCGCGCTGGGTTGGTTTTTCGGTGCGACGCTGGCCGTGGTCGCCGCGCGCGTGCAATTCGGGGAAGAAATTCTGCTCGCCGTGGTCGTCGGCATTGTCGCCGTCGCCTGGGCGGCGCGGCGCTGGCGGCGCCGCAGCCGTTGAAGCCGACGTTCAGCTTTTCAACCCCATGGCATCGCGCACGGCATGCATGGTTTGTTGCGCCACGGCACGGGCTTTGTCGCAGCCGTCGGCGAGGATGTCGCGGACCAACGCCGGGTTGTCGAGGTAGGGCTGGGCGCGCGCGAGCATCGGCTGCTGCTCGCGCAAAATGGCGTCGATTACCGGCTGTTTGCATTCCAGGCAGCCGATGCCTGCCGTGGTGCAACCGCGTTGCACCCATTCGCGCGTGGGCGCATCCGAATACGCCAAATGAAACTGCCAGACCGGGCAGCGCTCCGGGTTGCCGGGGTCGGTGCGCTTGACCCGCGCCGGGTCGGTGGGCATGCGCCTGACTTTGTGTTCGACGCTGGCGCGCTCCTCGCGGATGGCGATGGCATTGCCGTAGCTTTTGGACATTTTCCGCCCATCGAGGCCGGGGAGTTTGGACTCGGGGGTGAGCAGCACGTCGGGTTCGCGCAGGATCTGCCGGCGGCCACCGCCGAGCTGCGCGCGCAGCGCGTCTTTTTCCGCCCGGGAGAGTTTGCTCGAAGCGATCAACTCGCGCGCCTCGTCGCGTTTTTCCGTCAGCCCCTCCTGATCCGCGGCGCGGCGCAGCGCCTGGTATTGCTGCCGCACGTCCTCGGGGAGTTTGGCCGCGGCGGCGCGTGCCTGGGCTTCGATTTGCGGGTCTTTGCCGTACAGATTGTTGAACCGCCGGGCGATTTCGCGGCTCATCTCGATGTGCGGAATCTGGTCGGCGCCGACCGGCACGTAGCGCGCCAGGTAGATCAGGATGTCCGCGGCCTGCAACAGCGGGTAGCCGAGAAAGCCGTAGGTGGTCAGATCTCTGTCTTTCAGATTGGCGATTTGGTCTTTGTATGTCGGCACGCGTTCGAGCCAGGACAGCGGCGTGCCCATGCCCAGCAGCAGGAACAACTCGGCGTGTTCGAGCACGCGGCTTTGCACGAACAGCGTCGCCTTGGCCGGATCGACCCCCGCAGCCAGCCAGTCGATGACCATTTCGGTGGTATGCGCGGCGATGGTTTCCGGGGTTTCGTAGTGCGTGGTCAGCGCATGCCAATCGGCGACGAAAAAAAAGCAACTGTGCGTGTTCTGCAACTGCACCCAGTTTTTCAGCGCGCCGTGGTAGTGGCCCAGGTGCAGCGCGCCGGTGGGGCGCATGCCGGAGAGCACACGGTCGTCGGAAGAGGGCTGGGTGGTGGCGGAGGCGGTCGAAGTCATGGACACAGGAAAAGCGACGGATCGGGGGCAATGGCCATGCGGCTCAGAGCAGCATTTGGAACGGGCCGAGCAGGAGTTTGAGCGCTTGCATCGACAAGGCCATCAGCGGGCTGAGCCAGAACGTGGTCACGATGCCGGTGAGCACCAGCGCCATGACGATGAAAAAGCCGTAGGGTTCGATGCGCGACAAGGCGATGGCCTGACGCACCGGCAGCAAACCGACCAGAATGCGCCCGCCGTCGAGCGGCGGCAGCGGAAACAGGTTGAAGACGAACATCACCAAGTTGACCAGAATGCCGGCCTGGGCGACGTCGTAAAAATAGATTTCCCGAATCGCCAGGGCGTGCAGCGCGACGAGCAGCAGTCCCCAGAGAAAGGCCTGGACGAAGTTGGACGCCGGGCCGGCCAGCGCCACCCAGATCATGTCGCTCTTGGGGTTGCGCAGACGGGAGAAATTCACCGGCACCGGCTTGGCGTAACCGAACAAAAACGCGCCCGAAGTGGCGAAGTACAAAATCAGCGGAACCAGGATGGTGCCGATGAGGTCGATGTGCCGCATCGGGTTGAGCGATACCCGCCCCATCATGTACGCGGTGTTGTCGCCGAAGTAACGCGCCGCGTAGCCGTGCGCCGCCTCGTGCAGGGTGATGGCAAACAGCACCGGCAGGGCATAGACGGTGACGGCCTGTATGAGTTGATCCATGCGCGGATTGTAGGAAGGGAAAGGAACGGAGTGCCGAAGAGGCCGCGATGCCCCGCGCGCCAACACGGCGGCGCAGCGCCAGCCCCGGTATCCACGCCCTATTGCAGCGACGGGATGCCCAGCGCCTGCAGCGGCCCGCGGCCGATGCGGACCACCACGGGCTCGGCGCCGCACAGATCGACCACGGTGGTCGGCTCGCTCGGACAAGGGCCGGCGTCGAGAATCAAATCGATCTGGCGTTCCAGGCGGTCGCGAATGTCCTGGGCGTCGTTCAAGGGATGTTCCTCGCCAGGCAGGATCAGCGTGGTCGCCAGCAGAGGCTGCGCCATTTCCACCAGCAAGGCGTGCGCCACGGCGTTTTGCGGCACGCGCACGCCGATGGTTTTGCGCGAGGGGTGCGACACGCGCCGCGGCACTTCCTTGGTGGCTTCGAGAATGAAAGTGTATGGCCCGGGGGTGCAGGCGCGAATCAGGCGGTACTGGCGGTTGTCCACCCGGGCGTAATTGCCCAGTTCGGACAGGTCGCTGCACAGCAGGGTGAGGTGATGGCGTTCATCCACCTGGCGGATCTGCCGCAGCCGCTGCACTGCCGCCTTGTCGTCGAGATGGCAGACCAACGCATACGACGAGTCGGTGGGAATGGCGGCAACCGCACCGCCATGCAGCAGTGCCGCGGCCTGCTTGATCAGCCGCAGCTGCGGGTTGTCCGGGTGAAGGGTGAAGTATTGCGCCATGTTCGGCGGCCTCAATGCAGTAAATCCCACACGGGAACGAGATCCGCTGGCAGCGGCGGCAGACGCCCCAGATCGCAAACGCTTTCGCCCGGGCTGTGAAAATCCGAGCCACGCGAGGCGTACAGGCCGAGTTGCAGCGCGATCGCCGCGTATTTACGCGCCTGCGCAGCGGTATGGCTGCCGGTGACGACTTCGATCCCCTGTCCGCCGATCTGTTTGAAGCGTTGCAGCAAGGCCCATTCCTCGGCGTCGGTGAAGCGGTAGCGCCCCGGATGCGCGAGCACCGCGATGCCTCCGGCGGCAGCGATCCAGCCGGCGGCCTCGTCCAGCGTGGCCCAGGCATGCTCGACATAGCCCGGCTTGCCAGGCGTGAGAAAGCGGCTGAATACCTCGTGGGTCTGCCGGCATACGCCCTGGTCGACCAAAAAGCGGGCGAAATGCGTGCGCGACAGCAGCGCGGGGTTGCCGGCGTAGTGCAGCGCACCTTCGTACACCCCGCGCAGGCCGAGATGTTGTTCCAGGTCGCGCGCCATGTCGCGGGCACGCTGGTCGCGGCCGCTGCGGATTTGCTCCAGGCCGCAGCGCAGTTGCGTGTGCCGCGGGTCGATGCCCAGCGCGACGATGTGCACGGTTTGCGCGGCGAACGACACCGAAATCTCCACCCCCGGGACGAAGCGCAGGCCGAGCTCGGCGGCGGCGCGTTGCGCTTGCTCCAGCCCGCCGAGTTCATCGTGATCGGTCAGCGCCCACAAATCCACACCATTGGCCTGCGCGCGCCGCGCCAGTGCCGCAGGAGAGAGCGTGCCGTCCGACACGGTGGAGTGCGAATGCAAATCGGCGTTGCGCGGGGAAGGGCACAGCATGCGGCCATTGTAGGCAGTAGAGCCGTACACTGCGGCGCATGGCCAAATCTCCCCACGTCAGTCTGACCCCGGCCACGCAGTGGCTGCGCGCGCGGGGGATCGCCTACACCGAACATGTGTACGACTACGTCGACCACGGCGGCGCGCAGCACGCGGCGCAAGCGCTGGGTCTGCCGCTGCATGCGGTGATCAAAACATTGGTGATGGAAGACGAGGCCAGGCGGCCGTTGCTGGTGCTGATGCACGGCGACTGCGGCGTTTCGACCAAGCGGCTGGCCCGCATCATTGGCGTGCGGCAGATCGCTCCGTGTGCTCCCGAGGTGGCGCAGCGACACAGCGGCTACCTCGTTGGCGGCACCTCGCCGTTTGGCGTGCGCAAACCCATGCCGGTGTGCGTGGAGCGATCCGTCCTCGCTCTGGACTGGCTGTACATCAACGGTGGCCGGCGCGGCTATTTGCTCGGGCTGCCGTCGGCGGTGTTGGAGTCGGCGCTGCGAGCGCGGGCAGTCGATTGCGCGGTGCCCCCATAGAATCACGTTTCATGAATTTCTCGACCGTCGCCGCGCTGGGATTTGCCGCCTTGGCCTATGTGCTCGGCTCGCTGTCGTTTGCCGTGCTCGTCAGCCGCGCCATGGGTATGGCCGATCCGCGCAGCTATGGTTCGGGCAACCCCGGGGCGACAAACGTGCTGCGCAGCGGTAACAAACTCGCCGCCGCGCTCACCTTGCTGCTCGATGCGCTCAAGGGCTGGATCGCCGTGGTGCTGGCCATCGCGTTCAGCAATGCGTTCGGTTATGGCGTGCCGGGGGTGGCGCTGGCCGCCGTGGCGGTGTTTCTCGGGCATTTGTACCCGGTGTTTTTTCGCTTCCGCGGCGGCAAGGGGGTGGCCACCGCCGCCGGTGTGCTGCTGGCCATCCAGCCCTGGCTGGGGCTGGCCACGCTGGCCACGTGGCTGATCGTCGCCGGGTTCTTCCGCTATTCCTCGCTGGCGGCGCTGGTGGCGGCCGTGTTCGCGCCGTTTTACTACTGGTTCGGCGGCGGGCTGGCGTGGACCACCGACCCGGCGTTGCTGCTGGCGCTGCTGATCATCAGCGCGCTGCTCATCTGGCGGCACCGCAGCAATATCGACAAATTGCTGCGCGGCGAGGAAAGCCGGATCGGGCGCAAAAAGTAGACCGCGGCAGCGGGGCGCGGCGGTCAGTCGCGGAAGTTGGTGAACGACAGCGGGGCGTCGGTGATGTCTTTGCGTAGCAGCGCGATGGCCGCTTGCAGGTCGTCGCGCTTGGCGCCGCTGACGCGAACGGTCTCGCCCTGGATCGAGGCCGTCAGCTTGAGTTTGGAATTTTTGATCACCGCGGTGATTTTTTTCGCCAGGTCTTGCTCGATTCCGGCCTTGACGGTCAGCACCTGCCTGACCTTGTCGCCGGAAATCTTTTCGATTTTCCCCATGTCGAAAAACCGCGGGTCGATTTTGCGCTTGGCCGTCTTGACCAGAAACACGTCGCGCACCTGGCCGAGCTGAAACTCGCTGTCGGCGGTGAGCGTGAGCGTTTTGTCGTTTTGCTGCAGCTGCGCGGAAGTCCCCTTGAAATCGAACCGCGTGGCGATTTCCTTGGCCGCCTGTTCGCAGGCGTTGCGCACTTCGACCAGATCGGGTTCGACAACGGTATCGAATGACGGCATGGGATCGACCTCGACAGGATAATGGAGCGTTTTGTGTCGACGGATTCTATGAGCCTGCAAATCGAAACCGACGTGCCGCTGCGCGCGCTCAACACCTTTGGCATCCAGGCCAGCGCGCGCCGGCTGGTGCGGCTGCGCAGTGCGCGCGATGTGCGACTGGTGGTCGATCATCCAGAACTCGGGCGCGCGCCCAAGTTCGTTCTCGGCGGCGGCAGCAATCTGCTGCTCACCCGCGACATCGACGCCGTGGTGCTCAAAATCGACATCATGGGCGTGCGTGTGTGCGAGGACGATGCCCGTTCCACGCTGATCGAAGTCGGCGCCGGCGAGCGCTGGCACGACGTCGTCGAGTGGACGTTGCAGCGCGGTTACTTCGGCCTGGAGAATCTGGCGCTGATCCCGGGCACGGCGGGGGCGGCGCCGGTGCAGAACATCGGCGCTTACGGCATGGAGCTGGCCGACCGGCTGGAATCGGTCGACGTGGTCGATCTGGTCACCGGACGCACCGCCACGCTGCCTGCAGCGCACTGCCGCCTGGGCTACCGCGACAGTGTGTTCAAACGCGAACTGGCGGGCAAGTCGGTGATCACCGCCATCCGCCTGCGCCTGCCCAAGCCGTGGGTGCCGGTGACCGGTTATGCCGACGTGCAGCGTTGGCTGCAGCAACGCCACATCACCGAGCCGACGCCGCGCGACGTGTTCGACGCCGTTTGCGCCATCCGCCGGGCCAAGCTGCCCGACCCGGCTGTGCTGGGCAACGCCGGCAGTTTTTTCAAAAACCCGGTGGTCAACCGCACCATCTGCAACGAAATTTTGCAAGACTATCCCGACGTCGTCAGCTACCCGCTGCCCGACGGCACGTTCAAGCTCGCCGCGGCGTGGATGATCGCCGCCTGCGGCTGGAAAGGGCGCAGCTTGGGCCGCGCCGGGGTACACGCGCAGCAGCCGCTGGTGCTCGTCAACCTCGGCGGCGCCAGCGGTCAAGAGGTGCTCGCGCTGGCCCGCGAGGTGCAAGACAGCGTGCAGCGCAAATTCGGGCTGCGGCTGCAGCCCGAACCCGTCATCGTCTGAGACTCAGGCTGCAGCCTGGGTCGCGTCGAGCACGGGATAGTCGGTGTAGCCCGCCTCGCCGCCGCCATAGAACGTCGAGGGATCGGGTTTGTTCAGCGCGGCGCCCAGCCGCAACCGCGTGACCAAATCGGGGTTGGCGATGAATGGTCGGCCGAACGCCACGGCATCGGCCAGTCCCGAGGCGATGCGCGCTGCCGCGGTCTGCCCGGTGTAATTGCCGCAAACGATGATGCGGCCGCCAAACGCCTCGCGCAGCCGCTTGCGCAAATCCATCGACAACGACGGCCCGCCCGCCCAGTCGGGCTCGGCGATGTGCACATACGCGATGCCGCGGCGGTCGAACTCGCGCGCCAGGTACAGGTGGATGTCCTCGGTTTGCGCGTCCTGGATGTCGTGGCGGTTGAAATGCGGCGAAATGCGCACCCCCACGCGCCCGGCGCCGGCGACGGCAACGATGGCGTCGAGCGCTTCGAGCACGATGCGCGCGCGATTCTCCAGGCTGCCGCCATACCGGTCGGTGCGCTGGTTGGTGTTGGTGGCAAGGAACTGCTGCAGCAAATAGCCGTTGGCGCTGTGCAATTCGAGCATATCGACCCCGGCGTCCAGCGCACGGCGGGCGGCGCGGGCGTAGTCGTCGATGATGCCGGCGATTTCCGCGGTTTGCAGTGCCCGAGGCGTGTCGCACGGCACACGCTTGGGCCCTTGCGGGGTGACGACGAACGATTCGCCGGTCTCGCTGCGGATGGCGCTGGGGGCAACCGGCGGCTGGCCGTTTTCCTGCAGCAAATGGTGCGAAATCCGCCCCACGTGCCAGAGCTGCATGGCCATGCGGCCACCGGCGGCGTGCACCGCGGCGGTCACCCGCGCCCAGCCCTGCACCTGGGCATCGGTGTAAATGCCGGGGGTGAAGGCATAGCCTTGCCCCTGGCGGGAAATCTGCGTCGCCTCGCTGACGATCAGCCCGGCGCTGGCACGCTGCGCGTAGTACCGGGCGTTGAGATCGTTGGGAATGTCTCCGGGTTGGCTGGCGCGCGACCGCGTCAACGGCGCCATGATGATGCGGTTGGGCAACTCGACCGCGCCGAGCTGCAAGGGGGTGAACAGAGGGGATGTGTTCATGAGAACTCCGGGTTGTGCAATGCAACCAAGATGCTAAATGCGCGGCAACGCGGGCGCACGGCGCCAGGCTGGCAAGGGTTTGGCTCTTGTGTTATCGCACCATCAGAAGCCAGATGGGTATAAAAGACAAAAACTATTCATTTGATCAATGCAAACGGCACGGCTAGGGTTGCAGCCATCGCCCGTACCGATTAGCTGCCATGTCCGCCCGTCAGTCCCTCCTCGATCGGCTGTTTGCCAACGGCACGCCACTGCACGACCCGGTGCGTTCCCCGCCGGGAGACACCGCGGTGAAGACCACGACTTGTTACATGTGCGCCTGCCGCTGCGGCATCAACGTCCACCTGCGCGACGGCGAGGTACGGTTCATCGAAGGCAACCCGCGGCATCCGTTGAACCAGGGCGTGATTTGCGCCAAGGGGTCTGCCGGCATCATGAAACAGGTGTCGCCCGCGCGGCTGACGCAGCCGCTGCGGCGCAAACCCGGCGCCGAGCGCGGCGACGGCGAGTTCGAGCCGATTTCGTGGGAGGATGCGCTGCAACTGCTCGAACAGCGCCTGCGCCACATCCGCGCCACAGATCCCAAGCAATTCGCCCTGTTCACCGGGCGCGACCAGATGCAGGCGCTGACGGCCTTGTTCGCCCGCGACTTCGGCACGCCGAACTATGCGGCGCACGGTGGGTTTTGCTCGGTGAACATGGCTGCGGGGATGATCTACACCTTCGGCGGCAGTTTCTGGGAGTTCGGCGGGCCCGATTTGCAGCATGCCAAGCTGTTCATCATGCTCGGCACCGCCGAAGATCATCACAGCAACCCGATGAAACTGGCGCTGTCGAAGTTCAAGCGAGCCGGCGGCCGGTTCATTTCGATCAATCCCATCCGCAGCGGCTACTCGGCGATCGCCGACGAATGGATTCCGATCCGCCCCGGCACCGACGGCGCGCTGTTGCTCGCGCTGATCCACGAGCTGCTGCGCACCGGCCGGTTCGACACCGCATTCACCGCGCACTGCACCAACGGCGCGCAGCTCGTGCGCGTCCAACCCGGGCAGGCGCAAGACGGACTATTCGCTGCCGCGCCAACGGCGCCGCACGACCCGCCTGGCGTACTCGACCGCCTGTGGTGGGACGAGCGCACGGGCCGCGCGGTCGCAGCGTGCAGCGAGGAAGCGCAGCCGGCATTGTTCGGCCATTACACCTTGGACGACGGCACGCCGGTGGCCACTGCCTTGCAACTGCTGCGCGAGCAGGTGCGCGACTGCACCGCTGACTGGGCGCAAGACCTCACCGGCATTCCCGCCGGGCGCATCCGTGACCTGGCGCAGGAGATGGCGCATGCCGCGCTCGACTTGGCCGAAGACCTGCCGCTGCCTTGGACCGACTGGCGCGGCCGACACCATGACGCGCTGCAGACGCGGCCGCTGGCGTTTCATGTCATGCGCGGCCTGGCGGCGCATTCCAACGGCTTTCACACCGTGCGCGCTCTGGCCATTCTCATGAGCCTGCTGGGCACCATCGATGCGCCCGGCGGGTTTCGCCACAAGGCGCCGTATCCCAAGGACGTGCCGCCTGACGTGCGCGGCCCGCGCGGCATATGCGACGTGCGGCCAAACACGCCTTTGGCCGGCGCGCCGCTGTTCTGGCCGGCATCCCCCGACGACTTGGCGCTGATGGACGACGGCAGCCCGCTGCGCATCGACAAGGCGTTTTCTTGGGAGTATCCGATGGCGGTGCACGGGCTGATGCACAACGTCATCACCAACGCCTGGCGTGGCGTCCCGTACCGCATCGACACCTTGCTGATTTTCATGTCGAACATGGCGTGGAAT
>JBFXEK010000021.1:0-9998 GCA_050180155.1 Thiomonas sp.
TCAACGCGCATGGCGATGTCGTCCCGCCCGGAGAGGGCTGGACGCACGACCCCTACGGCGGCGAGATCGAGGGCGGCAAGCTTTTTGGGCGCGCCAGCGCGGTGAGCAAAAGCGATTTCGCCACCTACACCTTCGCGCTGCGAGCGCTGCAATCGTTGGCAGCGCCGCTGCGCGGGGCGGTCGAACTGCACTTCACCTACGACGAAGAATTCGGCGGCGAACTCGGCCCCGGCTGGTTGCTCGAACACGGCCATACCCGGCCCGATCTGGAAATCGCCGCCGGCTTCAGCTATCAGGTGGTCAACGCGCACAACGGCTGCCTGCAGCTCGAAGTCACGGTGCACGGCGTGATGGCGCACGCGGCGATTCCCGACACTGGGGTCGACGCGCTGCAAGGCGCCACGGCCATCCTCAACGCGCTGTATGCGCAGAACGCGCGTTACCGTGACATCCGCTCGCGCGTGCCCGGCATCACCCACCCCTACCTCAACGTCGGGCTGATCAGCGGCGGCACCAACACCAACGTCGTTCCGGGCAAGGTGGTGCTCAAACTCGACCGCCGCATGATCCCCGAGGAAGACCCGGCGCAGGTCGAAGCCGAGGTACGGCAGGTCATCGAATCGGCCGCCGCGAGCGTGCCCGGGGTGCGGGTGGACATTCGCCGCCTGCTGCTCGCCCGTGCGCTCAAACCGCTGCCGGGCCACGAGCGCCTGGCCGCGCCGCTGCAGCGCCACGCGCAGCAACTGTTCGGCGAACCGATTCCCATCGTCGGCACCCCGCTGTACACCGACGTGCGGCTGTACGGCGAGCGCGGCATCCCCGCAGTGATCTACGGCGCCGGCCCGCGCACCGTGCGCGACAGCAACGCCAAGCGCGCCGACGAGCACCTCGTGCTCGAAGACCTGCGCCGGGCCACGAAGGTCGTCGCGCGGACGCTGTTGGACCTGCTCTACGCCTGAAACAGGCGCCGGGTTCAGCGCGACGATCGCCATGCGGCGTCCCAGAGCGTGTCGAGCCGTGTGATCCAGCGCGCTGCGTCCGCCGCCGGGACGAACGCGGCGTCCAGGCTGTTTCGCAGCAGGGTGTACGCCGCTCGGGCGCCCAGCCGCGGCTGCGCGGCGAACAACGCCGTGAGGTTGGCGTTGAGATCGCCGCCGAAATACGCCGGGTCGTCGGAATGCACGGTGACTTTGATTCCGGCGTCGAGCAATTCCGGCAGGTTGTGCCGCTTCAGGTCGGGAAACACCCGCAGCCGCACGTTCGATAGCGGGCAGACGGTCAGCGGCACCTGCGCGGCGCTCAGCCGGCGCAGCAACGCAGGGTCGTCTGCAGCGTGCACGCCGTGGTCGATGCGCTCGACCTGCAGCGCGTCGAGCGCTCCGCGCACGTAGTCCGCCGGCCCTTCTTCGCCAGCATGCGCCACGCGGTGCAAGCCGAGCGCCGCGGCGCGGGCGAACACACGCTCGAATTTTTCCGGCGGATTGCCCCGCTCGGACGAGTCCAGCCCGACGCCGATGAAATGCTCGCGCCACGGCAGCGCCGCTTCCAATGTGGCGATCGCGTCCTGCTCAGGCAAGTGGCGCAAAAATGACAGGATCCAACCGACGCTCAAGCCAAGTTCGGCGCGGGCGCGTTCGCTGGCGCGGATGAATCCAGGCATGAACACCTCAAAGCCGATCCCCCGCGCGGTATGCGTCTGCGGATCGAAAAATGGTTCGGTGCGCACGATGTTTTGCGCCGCGGCCTGGCGGAAATACGCCCAGGCAAGGTCGAAAAAATCCTGCTCGGTGCGCAACACGTCGCAACCGGCGTAGTACAGGTCGAGGAAAGACTGCAAATCGGTGAAGGCATACGCGGCGCGCAGCGCGGCGATATCGGCGTAGGGCAAGGTGACGCCGTTGCGTTGCGCCAAGGCAAAAATCCGTTCGGCGTCGAGCGTGCCTTCGATGTGCACATGCAACTCGGCTTTCGGGCTGCGGCTGAGCAAATCGGGCAGCACCTCGCGCGAAATGGCGGCGTAGCGGGAGGAGAAATCGGGCATCATGGACAGTCGTTCACGGGTTCGGCGACCCTAAGCGGCAATCGCGGGCTGGCCGCCGTATGGCATTGTCGGGCATCGCACCGCGAGCGCCCAGGCATCACCCTGCTGTTCGAGGGATGGGTTGCAAAGCAAACATCGGCTGCCCGCGAACATACGTCGCGGCGAGGTTGTGCGCGTCGCCCAGGGTCAGCCAGGCAAAAAGCTTTTCATGCAAGTTGCGCGCCAGCTCCTGCCGCCGCGCCTGCACCGGGTCGTTCGCCCAACGCCACACCGCGAAGTCCGCGATGGTGCCCGCGGCGAAATGCCCGATCTCGCCGGCCAGCCCCAGCGCCTGCGCCGCACCCAAAGTGTGCGCGTACAGCGCCTTCCACGCCGTCAGCCGTTCGCCCCGCAACGCCAGCACCTTGTAGGCGTCGGCCATGGTGCGCAGCGGCGACAAACTGGTGCCGCCGCCGACGTCGGAAGCCAAGCTCACACTCACGCCGGCGCGCTCGGTCGGCCCCCAGGGAAACAGCCCGCTGCCGAGAAACAGATTGCTCGACGGGCAGCAGGCGATGTGCCCGCCGGCTTCGGCCAGCGCGGCGCGGTCGGCGTCGTCCAGCCAGATGCCGTGCGCGAGCACGCTGCGCGGGCAAAGCAGCCCGTAGCGGGCGTACACATCCAGGTAGCTGCGCGCCTGCGAAAACAGCTCGGCGACCCACTTGACCTCGGCGCGGTTTTCCGCCACATGGGTCTGCATGTACAGCCCGCCGGCACGCCCGGCGTAAGCGCGCATCAGCTCGCCGCACAGCGCCAGCTGCGCCTCGCTGCTGGTCGGGGCAAAACGCGGGGTGATGGCATACGCCAGGCGGTCGACGCCGTGCCAGCGCTCGATCAGATCGACGCTGTCGCGCTCGGCGCTGGCCACGCTGGCGTCGCGCAGGTTGTCGGGGCAATGCCGATCCATCAGCACCTTGCCGGCGATCAGCCGCATGCCGCGCGAGCGCGCCGCGGCGAACAGCGCCTCGGTGCTGACCTTGTGCACGGTCGGAAACACTACCGCAGCCGTCACCCCGTTGGCCAGCAGCGCACGCACGAAGCGCTCGGCCCCGGCCTGCGCCAGCTGCGGGTCGGCATAAGCGGCCTCGGCCGGGAAGGTGTAGGTGTTGAGCCAGTCGAGCAGCTCGGTGCCGAACGAGGCGATCACGTCGAGCTGCGGCGCATGCACATGGGTGTCGATGAAACCGGGCAGCACCAGGTGGCCGCGCCAGTCGGCGATGGAGCAGTCCGTCGGTGGCGGCTGGTCGGCCGGTCGCACGCCGACGATGCGGCCGTTTTCCACCAGCAGCCAGCCGTCGGGCAGGAATTCGACCGCGTCACCCGGCTCCGCTCCCCAGCCGGGGTCGGCACGCAGATGCAGGATGTCGCCGCGCACGGCCAGGCGTTCGGCGGAAGAGGCAGAGCTGTTCATGGCAGGACGCGCGCAGTGCGCAGGAGTGGGCAGGGGTCGAAGTCAGTCTGCCGGGAACAGCGCATAGCGCAGCAGGAACAACCCGGCGACGACCCACAGCGCCGGATGCACCTCGCGCGCTCGGCCGGTGAGCAGCTTGAGCGCCGCGTAGGCGATGAAGCCGAAGGCCAGACCGTTGGCGATCGAGTAGGTGAACGGCATGATCAGCGCCGCCAGCGCAGCGGGAATGGACTCGGTGATGTCGGCCCAGTCGATGTCGAGCAGCTCGCGCATCATCAGCGCCGCCACATACAGCAGCGCCGGCGCGGTGGCGTAAGCCGGCACCGTGCCGGCCAGCGGAGCGATGAACAGCGCGGCGAGGAACAGGACGCCAACGGTCAGCGCGGTCAGCCCGGTGCGTCCGCCGGCCTGCACCCCGGCTGCGCTTTCGATGTATGCGGTGGTGCTGCTGGTGCCCAGCAGCGAGCCGGAAAAGATCGCCAGACTGTCGGCGAACAGCGCCCGCCCCAGGCCGTTCTTGCCGTCGCTCGCCCCCTCCCCCAGCAGCCCAGCCTTGCGCGCCACGCCGGTCAGCGTGCCGGTGGCGTCGAAAATTTCCACCAGCACGAACACCAGGATGATGTGAAAAAACCCGGCGCGCAGCGCGCCCAGGATGTCGAGCTGGAGAAAGGTCGGCGCAATGCTCGGCGGGGTCGAGACGATGCCGTGAAACGGCGTCAGCCCGAGCAGCACGCTGGCAATCGTCACCGCAAGGATGCCCAGCAGAATCGACCCGCGCACCCGCCAGTAATCCAGCAGCGCAATCAGCAGAAAGCCCGCTGCGGCAAGCACCACCGGCAGCGAGGCCAGGTTGCCCAGCCCGACCTTGGTCGCCGGATTGGCCACCACCACCCCGGCGTTGGACAGCGCGATGATCGCCAGGAACATGCCGATACCCGCGGCAATCGCGCTGCGCAGCGAACGCGGAATGCCCGCGACCAGCCACGACCGCACCCCGGTGACGGTGAGGAGGATGAAAATGCAGCCGGAGATGAACACCGCGCCCAGCGCCTGCTCCCAGGTAAAGCCCATGCCCTTGACCACGGTGAAGGCGAAAAAGGCGTTCAGCCCCATGCCGGGCGCCAGACCGATCGGCCAGTTGGCGACGAAGGCCATGATGAAGGTGCCCAGCGCCGCAGCCAGGCAGGTGGCGACGAACACCGCGCTTTTGTCCATGCCGCTGGTCGAGAGGATGTCCGGGTTGACGAAGATGATGTACGACATGGTGAGAAACGTCGTCACCCCGGCGAGGATTTCGGTGCGCGCAGTGGTGCCGTGCGCCTCGAGCTTGAACAGCGAATCGAGATTCATCCGTGTCTCCTAGGGTGGATGGTCACGCATCGGCACCTCGCCGCTGCGGCCGGCGGCACCGCTGCCGGGGATGAACCGGCGCGGCGCGGTGTGCATGGCTGAGGGCTCACCTCGTCTCTCCGGCGCGGGGCGCACGGCCGGCAGGCAGCAGCCGCGCCGCGGTGTCGCGCACCTGCTCGCGCAGCCAGCGGTGCGCGGCGTCGTGCTGGCTGCGGCCATGCCAGAGCAGGTAATAGGTGAGCGGCGGAAACTTCACCGGGCACGGCAGCACCCGCACCGCAAGCCCCTGGTCGACATAGCGCTGGCAGAACTGCCGCCCGGTGGTCAGCACCAGCAGGCTGCGCGCGACCAGGCGCGGAATCGCGCCGAAAAAGGCGCAATGCACACTCACCTTGCGGTGCAGCCCCTGCCGCTGCAAATACTGGTCGATCACGCCTTCGCCATGTGCCCTCAGCGCGGTCGGCGCGACATGCTCGCATTGCAGATAGCGCTCCAGCGTCAGCCCCTGCCGCAGCAACGGGTGATCGGCCGCGACCAGGCAGACGATGTCGTCGCTGCACAGCGGCAGGCGGTGCAGATCCGGCGGCGGTTCCAGCCAGTTGCCCAGCACCAGATCGGCCTCGCCGGCGGCCAGCGCCTCGCGGTAATCGAACGCCGCCGACAGCGGCAGCAGATCGACCCGGCAACCAGGCGCGGCGCTGCGAATCGCCGCCACGCATTCGGGCAGGAACTCGGGGTCGAGATAGTCGGCGGCGGCGATGCGAAAGGTCTGCTGCGTCTGCGCCGGGTCGAACTTGGCCTGCGCCGCGACCAGCCGCTGCGCGTCGCGCAGCATGCGCGCGGCCGGCTCGACCAGGCTCGCGCCCAGCGGGGTGGCAACCATCGCCCCGCCGTGCCGCACCAGCAGCGGGTCGCCGGTGAGTTCGCGCAGGCGGCGCAGTGCGGCACTGACCGCCGGCTGGGTCATCCCCAGTTGCAGCGCGGCGCGGGAAACGCTGGATTGCGTGAGCACGGTATACAAAACGCGGACGAGGCGCAGCTCGATGGTGTCGACCGGATTATTCATCGCTCGAGGCTCCGCAACATGCGTTTACTCAGATGTTTTGTATACAATTTACCGCATCTCAAACGCGGCGGAATCTGGCCTAATCTGTGCATGGCCTTGGCCGTATCCGCAACCACGCCGCTGACATGAACCCTGCCCCGATCGAATTCGTCCACCGCGGCGCCGTCGTGCGCGTCGCCGGTCTGCCGCCGACCACCACGGTGCTGCAATGGCTGCGCGAAAACGCGCACTGCACCGGTACCAAGGAAGGGTGCGCCGAGGGCGATTGTGGTGCATGCACCGTGGTCGTCGCCGAACTCGCCCGCGAAGGCGCAGCCGACGCCCAGGCCGTGCCCTGCGGCCCGCTGCGGCTGCGCCCGGTCAACGCCTGCATCCGCTACCTGCCCACGCTGCATGGCAAGGCGCTGCTCACCGTCGAAGACCTGCAAAGCCTCGCGCCAGGGCGGGCGCTGCATCCGGTGCAACAGGCGATGGTGGACTGCCACGGCTCGCAATGCGGTTTCTGCACCCCGGGGTTCGTGATGTCGCTTTATGCGACCTACGAAGCGCATCTGGCCGCCGGCACGCGGCCGACGCGGCAGCAGCTCGCCGACGATCTGGCCGGCAATCTGTGCCGCTGCACCGGCTACCGGCCGATTCTCGACGCCGGGCAGGCGATGTTCGACGCCCCCGCAGCGCGGCTGGACCCGCAGCCGATCGCCGCATTGCTGCGCGGCATCGCCGCGCGCACCCCCGACCCGTTCGTTTATGCCGTGCCGAATCCCGCCTTCACCGACGCCAGCGGCGCCGCGCGCATCGACCGCTTCATCGCCCCGCGCAGCCTGGCCACACTGGCGCGGGCGCTGGCCCCCGCCGCCGACGCGCCCAAGCGCACGATACTCGCAGGCGCCACCGACATCGGGCTGTGGACCAACAAGCAGTTCCGCGACGTCGGCGACCTCGTCTACACCGGCGACGTGCCGGAGCTGGCGCGCATCGAACGCCACGACGGCCGGCTGCGCATCGGCGCGGCGGTCACGCTGCAGGACGCTTGGGCGACGCTGGCCGAAATCAGCCCTGACCTGCGCGAAATCGGCCTGCGCTTTGCCGGCCCGCCGGTGCGCCATGCCGGCACCCTGGGCGGCAACATCGCCAACGGCTCGCCGATCGGCGACGGCGCGCCGGTGTTGCTGGCGTTGGACGCCGAGTTGTTGCTGGCCAGCGCGAAGAGTACCCGCCGCCTGCCGCTGTCGGCGTTCTACCTCGACTACATGCGCAACGCGCTGCAGCCGGGCGAGTTCTTGCAGGCCATCGAGCTCCCACTGCCGGCGCCCGGCACCCTGCTGCGAGCCGAAAAGCACTCCAAGCGCTACGACTGCGATATTTCCGCCGTCAGCCTGGCGCTGGCGCTGCGGCGGGATGCGCAAGGCCGCGTTGCCCACGTGCGCATCGCCGCCGGCGGCATGGCAGCAATCGTCAAGCGCGCCGCGGCGGCCGAAGCGGCGCTGCTCGGCCAGCCGTGGAGCGAAGCCGCAGTGCGCAAGGCGATGGACGCGCTGGCGCAGGACTTCACCCCGCTGTCCGACCTTCGCGCCAGCGCCGCGCACCGCCTGCGCATCGCCCGCAATCTGCTGTGGCGTTTCTGGCTCGAAACCCGCGCGGACGACCCGCTGCCGCCTGCGCGCACCCGCGTCTGGCTGCGCAGCGAAACCACAGGAGCCGCCGCATGAACCAGCCGCTCGACACCCGTCTGCTCGCCACCGCCGAGGCTCCTCCGGGCGAGCACCGTGCGGATACCACCGAAATCGGCGCCGGCTTTGCCGCCGCCGTGCCCACGACGTTTGCCCGCTGCGAACAGGCCGCGCTGCGCGTTGGTGCGCGCGTCGGTGTGAGCCCTCCGCACGAGTCGGCGCATCTGCATGTCAGCGGCCGCGCCGCCTACACCGACGACCTGCCCGAACTCGTCGGCACCCTGCACGCCGCGCTCGGGTTGTCGCCGCTGGCGCATGGCCGGCTGCTTGGCGTCGACCTCGCGCGGCTGCGCGCCCAGCCCGGGGTGGTGGCGGTCTACACCGCTGCCGACATTCCGGGCGCGAACGACTGCGGCCCGGTGATCCACGACGATCCGGTGCTCGCCGATGGCGTGCTGCGCTACCTCGGCCAGCCGGTGTTCCTGGTCGTCGCCGAAAGCCGCGAACTCGCGCGCCGCGCCGCGCGGCTGGCACGCGAGGTCATCCGCGCCGAAGCGCTGCCGCCGGTGCTCGCGGCGCGCGAAGCCCACGCCCGCGGCGATTACGTGCTGCCGCCGATGCACCGGGTGCGCGAATCCGCCCCCGGCGCCTTGCACGCGGCGTTGGCGCGCGCTCCGCACCGCCTGCGCGGTGCCTGGCGGGTCGGCGGGCAGGAGCAGTTCTATCTCGAAGGCCAGATCGCTTACGCCCAGCCGCTGGAAAACGACGGCCTGCGGATGCTGTGCTCCACGCAACACCCGAGCGAAATGCAGCACACCATCGCCCATCTGCTGGGCTGGCGCAGCCATCAGGTGCTGGTCGAATGCCGGCGCATGGGCGGCGGCTTCGGCGGCAAGGAATCGCAGTCGGCGCTGTTCGCCTGCTGCGCCGCGCTGGCCGCGCACAAACTGCAGAGGCCGGTGAAACTGCGCATCGACCGCGACGACGACTTTCTGATCACCGGCCGCCGCCACGGCTTCGATTACGACTACGACGTCGCCTTCGACGACGCCGGGCGCATCCTCGCCTACGAGGTCAACCTGATCGCCAACGCTGGACACTCGGCCGATCTGTCCGGCGCGGTGATGAGCCGCGCGATCTGCCATCTCGACAACGCCTACTGGCTGCCCGAAGTCGGCATCCACGGCTATCTGGCGCGCACCAACACGCAGAGCAACACGGCGTTTCGCGGCTTCGGCGGCCCGCAGGGCGCGCTGATCACCGAAGTGGTGATCGACTCCATCGCCCGCCACCTCGGGCTGGACCCGCTGCAGGTGCGTCGCGCCAATTTTTACGGCATCGGCGAGCGCAACCACACGCCCTACGGCCAGGGGGTGAGCGACAACGTGATCCACGCGCTGGTCGATCGCCTGGTCGCCAGCAGCGACTACACCGCCCGCCGCAAGCAGGTGGCGGCATACAACGCCAGCAGCCCGGTGCTGAAAAAAGGCCTTGCGCTGACCCCGGTGAAATTCGGCATTTCGTTCAACGTGCCGCACCTCAACCAAGCTGGGGCGTTGGTGCATGTCTACACCGACGGCAGCGTGCTGGTCAACCACGGCGGCACCGAAATGGGTCAAGGGCTGAACACCAAGGTTGCGCAGGTGGTCGCGCACGAACTCGGGCTGCCGTTTGCCGCCGTGCGCTGCACCGCGACCGCCACCGACAAGGTCGCCAACACCTCGGCCACCGCCGCCTCCACCGGCGCCGACCTCAACGGCATGGCCGCGCAGGACGCCGCGCGCACCATCCGCCAGCGGCTGGCGGCGTTTTTCGCCGAGCGCCACGGCGGCAGCGCCGAGCAGGTGCGCTTCGCCGCTGGGGTGGTGAGCAACGGCAGCGTGAGCCTGCCGTTTGCGACGGTGGTGCAGCAGGCGTACACCGCGCGGGTGCAGCTGTGGAGCGACGGCTTTTATCGCACCCCGGACGTGCACTGGGACGCCGCCACCCTAACCGGCCACCCGTTCTACTACTTCGCCTACGGCGCGGCGGTGAGCGAAGTGCTGCTCGACACCCTGACCGGCGAATGGCGGCTACTGCGCGCCGACCTGCTGCACGACGCCGGCAACCCGCTCAACCCGGCGATCGACATCGGCCAGGTCGAAGGCGCGTTCATCCAGGGTATGGGCTGGCTGACGATGGAAGAACTGGTCTGGCACCCGCAGACCGGGCTGCTGCTCACCCACGCGCCCAGCACCTACAAAATCCCCACCGCCAACGACTGCCCGCCGCAACTGCACACCGAGTTGTTCCCCAACCCCAACGCCCAGCCCACGGTGCATCGCTCCAAGGCCGTCGGCGAGCCGCCTCTGCTGCTGCCGTTTTCGGTGTTTCTGGCGCTGCGCGACGCGGTGTCCGCGGTCGGCGACCACCGGGTCGACC
>JBFXEK010000022.1:0-9963 GCA_050180155.1 Thiomonas sp.
CCTAAGGTGAAAAGGCGCGCAATCTCCTACACGGCATTTTTTGATCAACGCGATCGACAGCGTCAAGAAAAGCCTGTTTTGATAACCACGGCGATGCCCACGCACCGCCGCCGGTTGCTTCATATCCATCGACACATCAGGAGCCCCCCATGAGCAAACCGCACGTCCTCGTCCTCGGCGGCAACTTTGCCGGTCTGGGCAGCGCCCAGGAAATCCGCCGCTACTGCGGCGACGCCGTCGACATCACCCTGATCGACCGCAAGAACTACCTGCTGTTCGTCCCCAACATCCCCGCCGAGGTGTTCGAGGACCGCGACCCTGCCGCCACGCTCACCATGCCGCTGGAGGACACCCTGGCCGACGACGCCATTCGCTTCATCCAGGCCGATGTCAACGCCATCGACGTGGACAAGCGCCGCGTGGACTTCACCCCGAGCGAACGCCCGGGCGCCGCGCCCGACAGCATCAGCTACGACTACCTCGTCGTCGCGCTGGGCAACCGCCTCGCCTACGACAAGATCGAAGGCTTTGCACAGTACGGCCACACCCTGTCCGACTTCTACTACGGCAACAAGCTGCGCCGCTTTCTCAACACCGAATACAAAGGCGGCCCGGCGGTGGTCGGCTCGGCGCTGTTCCATCAGGGCGACGGCACCAAGGACGTGAAGCTCTACGGCGGCCACCCCTTCCCGCACGCCGAAGCCGCGTGCGAAGGCCCGCCGGTGGAAACCATCCTCGCGCTGGGTAGCTGGATGAAAAAGCACGGCAAGGGCGGGCCGAGCAAAATCACCGTGACCACCCCGGCCGAGCTGATCGCCGAAGACGCTGGCGAGCAGGTCGTGCATTCGCTGCTGAGCGCCGCTGCCGGCATGGGCTACAAATACGTCAACAAAACCGGCGACATCCAGCGCATCACCAAGGAAGGCATCGAGTTCGCCAATGGGCAGAAACTCGAAGCCGAGCTCAAGATCGTGTTCCCGGATTGGGTGCCGCATGCCTTCATGAAGGGGCTGCCGATTGCCGACAGCGAGGGCTTCGTCGTCACCACCCCGCTGATGCGCAACCCCAAGTATCCCAACGTGTTCGCCGCCGGCGACGCGGCGGCGATCACCGTGCCCAAGCTCGGCGCGATCGGCCACCAGGAGTGCACCATCGTCGGCAAGCAGATTGCCAAGGACGTCGGCCGCTTGAGCGCCGAAGAGGCCGACGAGGAACTCGCCCCGGTGGTCTACTGCATCGGCGACATGGGCAACAGCCAGGCGTTCTACATCCGCTCCAATTCCTGGTACGGCGGCAAGGAGCAGGTGCTCAAAATGGGCCACGCCCATTTCCTGCTGAAGATGCAGTACAAAAACCTGTTTTTCCGCAACAAGGGCAAGATGCCCGACTGGGGTCTGAACTTCTCGCAACTGGTGGGCGAAAAGCTGTTCGCCTGATCGCCAGATCGCACCGACCGCCCGCGCGGCGTCGACCGCGGCGCGGGTCCATCCGCCACCGAGAAAGAGGAGATCCCATCATGGACGCATCCGACCGTCCCCCGGTCGACGCCGGTGCTGCCGCGCTGACCGAGCGGCAGCTCAGCGGCCTGGCATTGCTGGGCGAACTCGGCGCGCGCCTGGGCGAAGCCTGGCGCCCCGAATTCGCCCAGCCGCTGACGCAGGCGGCGCAGAAAGCCGGGGATTTTTACGAAAAGCACGACGTCGTCGGCCTGGCCGACGAGGTGCTCTCCACCCTGGGCGCGCTGCGCGACAGCGGCTTGCTCGCCGCGGTGCGCGACAACGCCGCTTTCCTCGCCGAAAGCTGGGAGCAATTGCAGCCGATGCTGCAGCAATTGCTGCCGTTGGCGCAATCGATTCCTTGGGCCACGCTCAGGCAAGACCTGGACCTGCTCATGGGGCTGTTGGACAAGCTGCGCGCCTTCGGCGAATTCTTCGACCAGCATCTGGCCGCGCAGACCACCGAGACGCTGTCCGAACTCGGCGATCTGTGGCAGCGCACCCGACTCGATGCGGCGCTGCGCGACGCCGCCGTCACTCTGGGCGCGCTGCACCGCGACGGCACGCTGGCGCGGCTGCGCGACGCCTCGGGGCTGCTGGCCGGCATGGCGCAGAACAGCGAGTTCGACAGCCTGGCGCGTGGCGCGATCGACGCCACCGCCAAAGCGCAGGCGCTGGCCGCGCTGCCCGAACTGGTGCAAAACCTGAACAAAATGGCCGAGGCGTGGATGGCCACTGAACGCAGCGTGCAACCGCCAGCCGGTGGCATCGGCGCTCTGCTGCGCATCATGCGCGACCCGTCGCTACAGCGCTTGCTGCAACGCGCTGCAGCGATGGCGCGCGCCATCGACCCCGCCGCCGGCGCGCAGAACCGGTCGTCGCCACACTGAGCCCGCTGCCAGCGTGTCGCGCCGCGCGCCGATCGCGTGGCGCATGCAGGTCGATGCGCTCACACCATCGCCTGCGCGATCGCCTCTTCGGCGCAGGCCGGCCAGATTTGCAGCGCGTCGCGCACCGCCAGCCTCGGGTTGGGCGCCTGGGTGACGGCGCTGACGACCGCGGCTCCCGACACCCCGGTCGCGCGAACCGCGTGCATTTGCGACAAGCCGATCCCGCCGATGGCCACCACCGGATAACGCGGCGTCAACTAGCGGCGCCATGCGGCCAGGCGATCCAAACCGAGCGGCCGGTACGGCATGGCCTTGAGCGTGGTCGGAAACACCGGACCGAGCGCGATGTACGACGGTCGCAGCGCATGCGCGCGGGCGATTTCCGCCGGGGTGTGCGTGCTCACCCCTAAGCGCAGGCCGGCAGCGCGGATGGCGTCGAGGTCGGCGGTATGCACGTCGTCCTGCCCCAGGTGCACGCCGTAGGCCCCGGCGTCCAACGCCTCGCGCCAGTGGTCGTTGATGAACAACTGCGTGCCCGGAATCTGCGCGGCTGCATCCACCGCGTTGCGGATTTGTGCGCGCAGCGCGGCGCCGTCGTTCTCCTCCTTGATGCGCAATTGGATGGTGCAGACACCCCACTCCAGCAGCCGCAGCACCCAATCGGCGTCGGGCACCACCGGGTAAAAGCCGATCGCGCTGCTCAGTCGGGCAAAATCCGCCGGCTCTTCCTCGCCGTGTCCGGGCAGCGGCAGCCAAGGCAGATCGTCGCTGGCAGGCTGGGCATCGGCGCGCGTATTGGGCCGGCCAGGGCCGATGGGCACGCCTTGGTCGATGCCGGCGTGCACCCGCAATTGCGCCTCGGTTGCAGCGTCCAGCGCGCTGCAACCCTCGGCCAACCGGGCAGCGCAGACGCTGGCGTGCACGCAGCCCGACCCATGCGCGTTGCGCGGCAGCCGACGGCTGACCAGCGCCACCGCGGCGCTGCGGCTGACCAGCCAGTCGGTGCTGTGCGCTCCCCACGCATGTCCGCCCTTGACGAGTACGGCGCGGTGCGGCCCGCCACCGTCGAGCCAGCGGTTGCGAATCGCCGCCACCCAGGTCTGCGGCAACGCACCGCTGTCCCACGCCGGCAGATCGAGCAGCGCGCTGGCCTCGAGGCGGTTGGGGGTGATGAGGTCGGCGCGCTGCGCCAACCGCATCGCCAGCCCGCCGCCGTGGGCCTGCGTCCACAACGGCGTGCCGTCGCTGGCTGCCAGCACCGGGTCCCACACCACCGGACATTGCCGCGCCTCGACGAACTGCGCCACCTCCTCGGCCACCACGGCGTTGCCCAGCATGCCGATTTTCACCGCCGCGGGCTCGCCGTCGGCCAGCAAGGTTTGCAGGCTGCGGCGCAGCATTGCCACGTCCACCGCCTGTACCGCCTGCACGCCGTACGAGTTCTGCGCCGTCAGCGCGGTCACGGCGCTGGCGCCGCGCCAGCCCAGCGCCGCCCAAGCAGCGAGGTCGGCGGCCAAACCGGCACCTCCAGTCGGGTCGTGTACGGCGATGCTGAGCAAATACGCTGTGGTCGTCATATGCGCTGTCCTTTGTCGGCGTGCAGTGTAAGCAAGCGGCCCGCCGCCGCCAGCCCCGGCAACGCGGGCAATGTGCAACACTGTCAACATTTTCCGCACGGCTGCGTTGACTCTCCCATGAAACCTGCTCTGTTGTTTTCTTCCCTTTTCCTGTGTCTGGGTGCGTTGCCGCTGGCAGCGCGCGCCGACGGCCCGCCGGTGAGCTGTCAGTTCAGCATCGGCAACCCGCCGCCACCGCCCGCCTACGTCGCGCCGCCGGCGGTGTACGCCCCGGCGCCGGTGTATGTGCCGCCGCCGCTCGTGGTGTCGGCACCACCGACCATGATCTGGTTGCCGGAATTCGGCGGCTACGTCGCACTCGGCCTGTCGCAGCCGCTGTTCTACCTGGGCGGTGTGTATTACTACTTCAGCGGCGGCCGTTGGTACACCGGGCCGTACTACGGCGGCCCGTGGCGTCCGGCGCCGCACGTGCCTCCGGGGTTGCGCAAATTCCGCGAGCGTGACTGGCAGCGGGCGCAGGAACGCGCCTACCGTTACGACCGCGATCCACACTGGAACCGCTTCCGTCCGCAGGGCGGCCCGCCCGGCCACGGCGCGGACAGAGGCTGGGAGCACGGCCCCGGTAGAGGCCCCGGCGGCGATCACGGCCCAGGGCGCGGCCCGGGGCCGGATCATGGTCATGGACCGGGACGCGACTGATCAGGCCGTGGGCCAGTCCAGCATGACGCACGTGCCCTGACCCTCGCGGCTGTCGACGCGCACCTCGCCGCCGTGTAGCCGCATGATGTTGCGCACCAGGGCCAGCCCCAGCCCCAGGCCGCCCCGCTGCCGGCTGCGCGCCCGGTCGGCGCGGTAAAAGCGGTCGAACAGATAAGGCAGGTGTTCGGCGGCGATGCCGCAGCCGGTGTCTTGCACGGCGATGCGCACACAGCCGCCGTGTTGCGCCGCGGTCAAGGTGATCCGGCCGCCGTTTGGCGTGTGGGCCAGCGCGTTGGCAATGACGTTGGCCAGCGCGCGCTGTAGCAGCATGCGGTCTGCGCGCACCGCCAGCGGCGCCACCGCGCGCACCTGCAGCTGCACCCCGGCCTCGGCCGCTGTGGCGTCGAAAAACTCGGCCAGCGCCGTCAGTTCGTGCCCCACGTCGAGCCGCTCCCATTGCAGCGCCGTGTCGGGGTGTTCGGTCTGCGCCAAAAACAGCATGGCCTGGATCATGCGCGACAGCCGGGCACATTCCTCCACGGCCGATTCCAGCGCCTCGCGGTATTGCGCCGCGTCGCGCGGTCGGCCCAGCGCCACTTCGAGCCCGCCCCAGAGGTTGCTGATCGGCGTGCGCAATTCGTGCGCGATGTCGGCAGAAAACTGCGAAATGCGGCCAAACGCCGCTTCCAGCCGTTGCAGCGTGGCATTGAACGCCTGCGCCAGGGTTTGCAACTCGGCAGGCAGCGACGCGGTGTCGAGACGGCGGTGCAGGTCTTGGGCACCGATGTCGCGCGCGGCATCGGCCATGTGGCGCAACGGGCGCAAACCGCGCCAGGCGATGCCGTACCCCGCGGCCGCGGCGACCAACAGCGCGGTCAACAGCACCACGCCCAGCCGCAGGCGGTAATCGGCCAAGATGCGCGATTCGGCCGTGCGGTTGAGCGCCACGTCCAGGTTCACCTCCTGCTGCGCGGCGCCGGGCGTGGCACGCGCCTGCAGCGGCAGCGTCGCGGTGAGGTCATGCCGGTCGTGCGGCAAATGCACGGTGCGCAACTGCGGGCGGCCTGCTGCGTCGGGCCGAGCGAAAGCAGCCGGCCCCAGCGCCGGATCGAACCCGGGCGTCTGTAGCAACACCCTGCCCTGCGCGGTGCGCAGCCGCACGAATAGGTTGCGCGGCGCGTCGGGCGGCAGCGGCAGATCGGCTTCCTGCCGCACGGCGTCGCTGTCCACCGCGTGGTGCGACAGCAGCGCGGCGACGGTGTCGATTTTGCGCAGCACCGACTCGCGGTCTTCCTGCATCATGCGCGCGCTCAAACCCCAGTACACCCAACTGCTGGCCGCGAGCAAAATCAGCGCCAGCGTCAGCGCAAAGGCCCCCGCCATGCGCGCGGCCAGCGAGCGCGGCGGCAGGCCGTATTCGCGCAAGCGCCGCAGCGCAAAGCCCAGCCGACCGTGCGGCGACTGCCCTGCCGGCGGCGTGGCCGCGCGATCGCGCCGTCCGCGGCGCGGCGCCCGTTCGAGCGGAGAGACGGCCGGGGCCTCACTTCCCATCGCGCGCCTCAAGCACATAGCCCACGCCACGCACGGTATGCAGCAGCGGCGCAGCGAACGGCTCGTCGAGTTTGCCGCGCAGTCGGCGGATGTGCACGTCGACCACGTTGGTGTCGCTGTCGAAGTTCATGTCCCACACCTGCTCGGCGATCAGGGTGCGCGACAGCACCTCTCCCGCACGGCGCGCCAGCAGCGCGAGCAAAGCGAATTCCTTGGGCGTGAGCGGCAGCCGCTGGCCGCTGCGCTCGGCGCGCTGACGCTGCAGATCGATGCGCAGGTCGGCCACCTCGATGACGTCGGGCAGGCGGATCGGCCCACGGCGCAGCACGCTGCGCACCCGCGCCAGCAGTTCGGAGAACGCAAACGGCTTGACCAGATAGTCGTCGGCGCCCAGTTCCAGCCCGCGCACGCGGTCGGCCACGCCGTCGCGCGCGGTGAGCATGAGCACCGGCGTGGCCTGCCGCGCGCGCAACTCCTGCAACACGCTCCAGCCGTCGCGTCCGGGGAGCATGGCGTCGAGGATCACCAGGTCGTAGGCCTGCGTCAGCGCCAGGTGCAGGCCGTCGGTGCCGTCGGCGGCGACATCGGCGATGAAGCCGTTTTCGCCCAGCCCGCGCTTGAGGTAGGCGGCGGTCTTGGTTTCGTCTTCGACGATCAGAATACGCATGCCGCCGATTGTCGACCGCGACGCCGCTGGCCGATGTATCGGTCGGCAAGCCGCTGCAACACGACGTGTCCGGATGACGGCATCGTCACCTGCGCGTCATGTTCGCGCCGGCGTCGGTGGCGCAGCATGTGGGCATGTCGTCCGCCCCGCAGACTCGCCGCGTCGTCCTGGCACTGACCGCAGCGCTGCTGGCCACGCTGGCCGGTTGCGCCGTCCGCCCGCCTGCGGCCGTGCCCGTGACCACGCCGCAGCGCAGCGCGCGGCAACTCACGCGACGCCGCCTGGACGACCCCGGCCTGCTGCGCTTTCTCGCCGCGCAGACCGGGCTGGCGCAGTCGTCCGCCTCCGCCTGGACGCCGGCGCGGCTGAGCCTGGCCGCGCTGTACTTCCATCCCGATCTGCGAGTCGATCGCGCCGCGCTGCAACTCGCGCAGGCCGATTTGCGCCTCGCCCGGCAACTGCCCAACCCCCGGCTCGACGTCGGTTTGAAGTACGGCGCTGCTGCCGGGTTGGCCGCGCCCAGCCCGTGGACGATCGGCGCGGCCATCGGGCTGTTGCTGCTGGCGCAAACGCAGCGGCAGGCGCAGATGCAGCAGGCCGCTGCCGCTGTGCGCGCCGCGCGCCTGCTGCTGCAAGACACGGCCTGGCGTTTGCGCGCGCAGGTCGAACAGGCCGCCGTCGCGCTTTGGGCAGTGCGCGGCCAAGTTCGGCTGCAGCGGCAGACGGTGCGCACGGCGCTGGAACTGCAGCGCCGCACCGCACAGCGTGCCCGCGCCGGGCTCGACAGCCCGCTGGCCGCCGCCCAGGCGCAGCAGGCGGCACAACGCGCCGCGATGGAGCTGGCGCAGGCGCGCGGCAGCGAGCAGCAGGCCTGGGCGGCGCTGGCGGCAGCCGTGGGCGTGCCCGCGGCCGCGCTGCGGCAGGTCCGGCTCGATCTGTCGGCGTATGCCGCCCCGCCGCCGCGGGTCGATCCCACGCCGGCGCAACGCCTGCACGCACTGGCGCAGCGCACCACCGTACGCGCCGCCTGGCAACAACTGCTGGCGGCACAGGCCGGGCTACGGCTGGCGCTGGCGCAGCGCAACGGCAGCCCGGCGCAGATCGCCCCCGGCGCCGAACGCGACCAGGGGGTCGATCGCCTGACGCTGGGCGTGCGCCTCCCACTGCCGCTGTTCAACCAGCATCAGGGGCAGATTGCCGCAGCGCGCGCCCGCCTGGCCGGCGCACGCGCCCAACTGGCGCAGGCGCAGGCACGGGCGCTGGCGCGCATCGAGCAGGCCGAGGCCGGGTTGCGTGCCGCGCAACGGCAAGCCGCGCAGGCCGCGCGCCTGCTGCAGGCCGGTCGCCAGCAATGGGCGGCGGCCGAAGCCGCGCAACGCGCCGGCCTGCTCGGCCCCTTGCCGGTATTGCGCGCGCGGCTGCTCGCCTTGGCAGCCGAACGCGCCGCGCTGGCAGCGCACGCGCAACAGTGGCAGGCCGCGGTGGCGCTGCAATCGGCACTGCAGGCGCCGCTGCCCGCGCCCTCTGCCGCGCCGCCGCGCACACCGCATGCGTCGCCCGTGGTCTGGCGCCTCGCATCGCCACCGGCGCGACCCGCTGCAGCATCGGCATCGACGAAAGGATGAACATGAGTCCGGCACAAGTGCGCCGCACCACCGCAAGGCGTTGCGCCCGGCCCTGGCTCGGCCTGGCCCTGGCTTGGCTTGCCGCGCGGGCGGCTGCCGCACCGTTGCCCGCCGTGCAATGGAGCGCTACCGAGGTGCGTGCCGGCGCCGTGCACATCGCCATACTGCACCCCGCGCCCTACCGCCAGACCTTCGACGCCAGCGCCCGTGTGCAGAGCGCGGACGGCTGGCTGCCGCTGTGGAACATGCTCGCTGCGGCGCAGGCGCGGCTGCGCGCGGCGCAGGCGTCGCTGCAACTGGCACGGCTGCAGGCGCAACGCGCGCAGGGACTGTTCGACGCCGGGCAGGACGTCGCGCTGGCCACGGTGCAGCAGGCGCGGGCCGCGGTGCAGCAGGCGCAGGCCCAGGCGCAAGCGGCCCAGGCGGCGCAGCAAACCGCGCAGGCCGAATGGCGCGCCCGGCTCGGCGCGGCGCTGGCCACACGGCTGCAGCGCGACGCAGCGTTGCGCCGCGCACTGGCCGATGGCAGCGAATGGACCGCCGCGCTGACGCTGCCGCCCGAACGGGCGCTACCGCGCGCGGCGCAAGTCTGGCTGCGCGCCCCGGCGGCAGCCGACTCCGCAACGGCAACCTGGCTGGCCGCGCCGCTCATCGGCACGGCGCCGCGCGCTTCGAACCGGTTGCAGGGTCTGCGCTTCGTCGTCGCCGTGCCCGCCACCCGCGGGCTGCAACCCGGTTTGCAGCTCGACGCCCGGGTGGATGCCGCCACAGCGCAGCAGGGCGTATGGCTGCCGGCGGCCAGCGTGGTCTGGGCCGAAGGCCGCGCGGTGTGCTTCGTCGCCCATCCCGCCGCCCACGGTGCCTACCGTTTCACCGCGCGCGACGTGTCCACCGCGTGGGCGACAGACGGCGGCTACGTGCAACCGGGCTGGGGCGCGGTGCAGGTGGTCACGCACGGCGCCGGGCTGCTGCTCACGCCCCCGCCACACGCCCAACCCGCAGCGGACGGGGACGACGACTGATGCGCCCCGCGCGTGGACTGCAGGCGGCGTTGATCGGCGCAAGTATCCGCCGCCGCGGCCTGGTGCTCACCCTGGCGCTGCTGCTGACGCTGCTGGCGGCGTGGAGCGTGCGCGATGCGCGCACCGATGTGTTTCCCGAGTTCGCCGCCAAGATGGTCAAGGTGCAGACCGAGGCGCCGGGGCTGTCGCCCGAGCAGGTCGAGCTGCTGGTCACCGACCCGCTGGAAGCCGCGGCCAGCGGGCTGCTCGGGGTCAAGCAGGTGGCGTCCAAAAGCCTGCCGGGGATTTCGATCCTCAAGCTGTACTTTGCCGCCGGCACCTCGCTGCAGGCCGACCGCTGGCGGGTGGCGCAGCATCTGGCCGCGGTGCACCTGCCTGCCGGCACCGGGCCACCGCGGTTGATCCCGCTCACCTCCAGCACCGGCACGGTGCTGCT